>NZ_BAAAQN010000006.1:0-277729 GCF_039531695.1 Catenulispora yoronensis | reverse complement strand
CCGGCCGTCGCACCAGCCGCGTCCGCCGCAGGCTGCCGCGCCCCGCCCCGCGCCCGCGGCCGGTGCGAACGGTGCCGCCGGCCAGCCGCCGCGTCCCCGTCAGCAGCCGCCGCGCGACGACTTCGAACGGCGGATGGGGCTCAGCGAGCAGCAGGACCCGGGCCGCTCCAGCGACCGGAACCAGCTTCCGCCGCGCCGTCCGGCGCCGGCCCCGGCGCAGGCTCCGGCCACGCCGCAGCGCGGGACGATGGGGCGGCGCCCGGCGACCCGGCCGGGTCGGCCTTCGGAGCGCTGACCGAAGGGTGCGGAGCGCCCGGACCCAGGAGCATTCGCTCGGGCTCCGGGCCTCGGGCCCCGCGAACCTCTGCGGCACCTCAACGCCTCAACACCTCAACGCCTCAACACCGATCGTGCGCGAACTTCCGTGCGCCTTCGAGCCCCTCACTCCAAAGCGGCCACCGGCGCGTCCAGCACATTCAGGTCGATGTTGAGCCGCTTCCCGCCGTAGGTCTCGTTGTGCCCGCCGGTGTACTGCTTGATCCGGCGGTGCCCGGGCCAGTACCTGTCGCTCAGCGTCGGGTCGCCGAACAGCTGCGGCTTCTTGTCCCAGTGCGCGTACCAGGCCACGTCCGCGCGGTAGGCCGCGCCGCTGTCGTAGACCAGCGCCATGTCGGCGATCGCTCCGCCGGAGCTGCTGTAGATCCCGGAGACGAAGCCGCGGGCGTGCAGCTGGTCGGTCCACGCGCTCAGGAACGCCTGCACGTCCTGTACGCAGTTCTGGTCCGAGCGCGGGTAGTACTCCATGTCGAAGTAGATCGGGCTGCCCTGCGCGATGCCGAAGTAGTCGGCGCGGTTCGCCGCGTCGTTGGCCGCCTCGACGCCCTGGGTCCAGCGGCGGCTGCGCTGGATCAGCGCCGGGTGGCCGCCGCCGGGGTCCTTCCAGCACGGCGCCTGGCGGCCGACGTAGATCGGGAAGAACTTCCAGCCCTGGCCGTCCACCTTGCGGATCCAGTCCGGGGTCAGGTTGCCGTCCGGGCAGGCGCGGTCGATGCCGCCGATGTAGACGCCGGTGGCGTGGTACGGGGAGGATTTGGCCCAGGTCTGCATCACGTCCGCGGACGGCGCCGCGCAGGTGTCGAACCCGAGGCCGGAGTAGGTGGCGGCGGGCTCGACCTTCGGGCGGGCGGCGCGCGGCCGGGGGACCGGCTGCGGTACTTCGCCGTAGCGGGCGGCGTCGCGGTCGCGGTCGCCCCGGTCGCCGTCGCCGGGTCCGCCGTGCTGCGCGTCGCGGGTGCGGGTGACGGTGCCGTCCGAGGCGATCCGCACCGTCGCGGCGCGGCCCACCGCGACCGCCGGGCAGTCCTGGTCGGGGCCGGGATCGCCGAGGTACACGGCGTGCCGGTCATACCTCATACAGGTATGCGGTTCGGCTGCCAGATCGTGCACGGGCCAGTCGGCGGGGACGCGGACGGAGGCGCCGGCATAACGCACCGTCCGGAGCGCCGGCGGCGGCGCGACCGCGGCCGCGGTGACATCGGAGCAGCTCAGGGCCAGGACAGCCGCGCAGGCGGCGAGGGCAGTCAGGCTCATGACCTCCGGCCTACCCGCTGGTCGCGAGGGATCACGTAACGGAACCCCGGCGGCGCAATCGTCACATCAGTCGACGAGCGCCTGGCGGAATACCCCCAGGGGGTATAACGTTTGCGGTGGTGAGACACTGAGGAACGTCCCTGTACGGAGGCAGCGATGACGGACACCACCCTGGAGGCGCCGGTGCCGACCGGTCCCCTGACCGACGTCGAGTTGGCCATCGGCGGGATGACCTGCGCGTCCTGCGCCAACCGGATCGAGCGCAAGCTGAACAAGCTCGACGGCGTCACCGCGACCGTGAACTACGCGACCGAGAAGGCGAAGGTCTCCTTCCCCGCCGGCTACGCCCCGCAGGACCTGGTCGCCGTGGTCGAGCAGGCCGGCTACACCGCCGCGCTGCCCGAGCCGCCCGCGGCCGCCGCGGTCCCGGGCCCCGAGGGCGAGCCGGTCCGGACCGCCGCCGAGCTGACGGACGAGCTTCGCGCCACCGCCCTGCGGCAGCGCCTGACCGCCGCGGTCGTGCTGTCGGTCCCGGTGATCCTGATGGCGATGGTCCCGGCGCTCCAGTTCCGCAACTGGCAGTGGGCCTCGCTCACGCTGGCCGCGCCGGTGGTGACCTACGCGGCCTGGCCGTTCCACAAGGCGGCCTGGACGAACCTGAGGCACCGCGCCGCCACCATGGACACGCTGGTCTCGGTCGGTGTCTCGGCGGCCTTCCTGTGGTCGCTGTGGGCCCTGTTCTTCGGCGATGCCGGCATGACCGGGATGAAGCACGGCTTCGACTTCGCCATCGCGCGCACCGACGGCTCCGACTCCCTCTATCTGGAGGCCGCGTCCGGGGTGACGGCGTTCATCCTGGCCGGACGCTATTTCGAGCACAAGGCCAAGCGCCGCTCCGGCGCCGCGCTGCGGGCCCTGATGACGCTGGGCGCCAAGGACGTCGCCGTGCTGCGCGACGGCGCCGAGGTCCGGATCCCGATCGGCGGGCTGGCCGTCGGCGACCGGTTCGTGGTGCGCCCCGGCGAGAAGGTCGCCACCGACGGCGTGGTGGAGGAGGGCCGCTCGGCGGTCGACGCCTCGATGCTCACCGGCGAGTCGGTCCCGGTCGACGTCGCGCCCGGCGACCAGGTCACCGGCGCGACCGTGAACACCTCCGGCCGGCTGGTGGTCCGGGCCACCGGGGTCGGCGCCGACACCCAGCTGTCCCGGATGGCCCGGCTGGTGGAGGACGCGCAGAACGGCAAGGCCGCCGCGCAGCGGCTGGCCGACCGGATCTCCGCGGTCTTCGTGCCCACGGTGATCCTGCTGTCGCTGGCCACCCTGGCGTTCTGGCTGCTCAGCGGCGAGGGCGTGGCGACGGCGTTCGCGGCCGCGGTCAGTGTCCTGATCATCGCCTGCCCGTGCGCCCTGGGCCTGGCCACCCCGACCGCGCTGATGGTCGGCACCGGCCGCGGCGCGCAGCTCGGCGTGCTGATCAAGGGCCCGGAGGTGCTGGAGAACACCCGCAAGGTGGACACCGTCGTGCTGGACAAGACCGGCACCGTGACCACCGGAGCGATGGCGCTGGTCGGCGTCACCGTCGCCGAGGGCGAGTCCGAGGACGAGGCGCTGCGGCTGGCCGGCGCCCTGGAGCACGCCGGTGAGCACCCGATCGCCAAGGCGGTCGCGGCCGCCGCGCTGGCGCGGTTCGGCGCGCTGCCCGAGCCCGAGGGCTTCGAGAACGTCGAGGGCCTGGGCGTGCAGGGCGTGGTGGCCGGGCACGCGGTGGTGGTCGGCCGGGAGAAGCTGCTGGCCGAGTGGGCCCAGCACCTGTCCCCGGAGCTGGCGGCGGCCAAGGCCGGCGCCGAGGCGGCCGGCCGTACCGCGATCGCGGTCGGCTGGGACGGGCGGGCGCGGGCGGTGCTGGAGGTGGCCGACGCCGTGAAGCCGACCAGCGCCGAGGCGATCCGCGAGCTGCGGGCCCTGGGCCTGACCCCGGTCCTGCTCACCGGCGACAACGAGACCGTGGCCCGCGCCGTGGCCGCCGAGGTCGGCATCGACGAGGTGCTGGCCGAGGTGCTCCCGGTGGGCAAGGTCGAGGCGGTCCGACGGCTCCAGGAGCGGGGCCGGGTGGTGGCGATGGTCGGCGACGGCGTCAACGACGCGGCCGCGCTGGCCCAGGCGGACCTGGGCCTGGCCCTGGGCACCGGCACCGACGCCGCCATCGAGGCCGGCGACCTGACCCTGGTCGGCGGCGACCTGCGCACCGCGGCCACCGCGATCCGGCTGTCCCGTCGCACCCTGGGCACGATCAAGGGCAACCTGTTCTGGGCCTTCGGGTACAACGTGGCGGCCCTGCCGCTGGCCGCCGCCGGGCTGCTGAACCCGATGATCGCCGGGGCGGCGATGGCGTTCTCGTCGGTCTTCGTGGTGAGCAACAGCCTGCGGTTGCGGCGGTTCCGGTGAGGACGCGGCGCTGAGAACGCTGAAAACGGGAAGCCCCGCCGACCTTGAAGGAGTCGATCGGCGGGGCTTCCGGCTTGTGCGGTGATGCTGAGCTTTCGTGCTGGTCGTGCTGGTCGTGCTGGTCGTGCTGGCCGTGCTGGTCGTGCTGGCCGTGGCGGGCCGGAACGGGTCAGACCCGCGGGTTGGCCACCTGGTTCGCGCCGGCCGGGCCGGAGATGTCGCCGGCGATGTTCGTCGCGACGTTCGGCCCGAGCGCCGCGGTGCCGCCGAAGATGTACGCGTTGCCGATCGCCGACGACAGGCCCGACAGCCAGCCCTGGGCCTGGGTCGAGGGCAGCCCGGTGGTCGGGTTGACCAGCAGCAGCGGGCCGCTGATCCGGGACATGAAGGCGCCGCCGGACAGGGCGTCCGGGAAGGTGGCGCCGGTGGCCAGGCCGACGCTGTCGGGGGCGGTGAAGAAGGTCTTGGCCACCAGGTACGAGGTCTGGTAGCGGTCGCTGCCGGCCACCCCGGTGTGCGTGACGTGGGCCTGGGTGAGGGCGGTGTCGGCCTGCCCGCCCACTCCGAAGACCTTCGCGGCCGGCCGGCTCTTGACGTAGTCGGCGACCGGGGCCGGCAGCGTCTTGCCCTGGCTCAGCACCACGACGCCGAACCCGGGCGCGCCCCGGTCCTGGAACGAGTCGGCCGCGGCTCCGGCCGAGAGCGCGTCGGGGAAGTCCTCGCCGGTGGCGACCAGGACCTGCTGGATCGGCCCGTCGGCGCCGATCTCCTTGGCGATCGCGACCGACGTCGTGTAGCGGTCCGGCCCGGACAGGCGCTTCACCTGGTAGCCCATCGCCTTCACGGCGTTGAGCACGTTCGCCGAGACCGCCTGCTCGCCGCCGAGGATGTAGACGGTCGGCTTGTAGCCCGTGGTGGCGGCCGGCCCGAGGAGCCGGACGATCTCGGCCTTGACCTTGGGGTCCAGCGCGGCGCCGGAGGTGAGCAGCAGCGGCCCGCCCTTCTCCGCCGCCAGGGTGCTGCCGCCGAGCGCGTCGAACGGCAGGTCCTGGCGGGCCAGCACCACCGCGGCGGCCTGGCCGACCTTGCTGCCGGGGGCGGAGTGGTAGGGCGCGGTCGGCCACAGGGCCTGCGAGGCGGCCAGCGCGGTGCCGATCCGGTCGGCCCCGGACAGCCGGGTCACCGTGTCCTTGACCAGCGGCTGGTAGTTCGGGACGCCGGCGTGGTCGGCCTCCTGGCGCTGGTCGCCGCCGCCCTTGGCGATCGACTGCACCGAGGTGGCCGCGGCACCGTGGCCCGGACCCTGCTCGAAGGCGATCCGGGCGCCGTCGGCCGACCAGGTCGGATTGGTGTGGTCGGCGGCGTCGTGGGTGAGCTGGACCGGGGCGCCCAGGGCTCCGGGGGTCTGGTAGGTCCACGCCGCCGACCACAGCTGCTGGTCGCCGGCGGCGTCCGGGCGGACGAACACGATGGTCTTGCCGTCCGGCGAGAGGGTCGGGGTGAGACCGTTGTCGGTCACCAGGTGCGGTCCGTCGGTGCCGCCGCCGAAGCCGTCCTGGATCCAGACCTCGTCGTGGCCGTTGGCGGCGTTGTGGTGCTGCGTCACCAGCGACTTGCCGTTGGAGTCCGGAGCGGTCTCCGTGCCCAGCGGCCCGATGTTCGCGGACGTGATCGGGTTCGACTCCGCCACCTTGTCGCGGGGGTCGGTGTAGGCCGGGACGGAGACCAGCTTCGAGGCGCCGTTGGCGGTCTCGGAGAAGACGATGGCGGCCCCGCCGTCGAACCAGGTCGGGTGCGAGCGCGTGACACCGGGCTTGGCCGGGTCGACCACGATCGGCGCCCCGCCGCCGGCCAGCTGGGTGCGGACCGCGCCGTCGGCGTCGACGAAGGCGTACCGGCTGCCGTCCGGCGCCCAAGCACCCCGGTCCAGGGTCAGCGGCGAGTTCGCCGGTCCGGCCGGCGCGGCTTGCGCGCCGCCGGCCGAGCCCATCGCCGCGGCCACCGATCCGGCGAGGACGGCCGAGGCCGCGATGGACTTCTTGAGGTGCTTGTTCAGCATGACCTTGTTCTCCCGTACCCGGTGTCTCACTGCCCTGTCGCCCCTGGAGACGCCCGGCCCTCGGGCCCCGTTGCATCCGTTATCAAGCCGTTATCCGGAAGATTGAACATACTGTGGAATCCCCTGAATTCGGACATGCGGAGGCCCCGCTGACTCCCCCTCGGTGTCAGCGGGGCCTCCGAGCCCTGCTCAGGCTGCGTTCAGGCGCCGGTCAGGCCACTGATCAGGCTGTGGATCAGGCTGCGGATCAGGCCTTGGTGTTGCTCAGCGAGACCGCGCCGGCCGGGCCCGCGTACAGGCCGGGCAGGCCGACCGAGGCACTGGCCGGGACCGCCTTGAGGCCGCCGAAGATGTAGCCGGAGTTGATGCTCGGGGCCCAGCCCAGCAGCCAGTTCTGGGCGTCCTTCGAGGGCTGGCCGCTGCCGTCGACCAGCAGCAGCGGGCCGTCGTGCTGGCCCATGAAGGCGCCGCCGGACAGGGCGTCGGGCCAGGTCAGGCCGGTGGCGAAGCCGACGGTGCGGGGCGAGGTGCTGCCGTAGTCCCAGTCGCCGAAGAAGGTCTTCGCCACCAGGTAGGAGGTCTGGAACCGGTCGGCGCCGGCCAGCGGGGTGTGCTGGAAGCCGATGCTCTTGAGCGCGGTGTCCGCCTGGCCGCCGACGCCGTAGACCGGGATCGCACCCTGCGGGTTGTTGTGCGCCTTGACCTGCGCCAGGTAGGCCCCGGTGGACGCGGGCATGGTCTTGTCGTTGGTCAGGACCACGACGCCGACCACGGGGCCGCCGCCGTTGCCGCTCTCCGCGGCCGCGCCGGCCGACAGCGCGTCGGGGGCGTTGTTGCCGGTCGCGACCAGCACCCGGTCCGGCTGCACCCAGCCGGTGCCCGGTCCGCCGAACAGGCCGGTGACCTCCTTGGCGATGGCCACGGACGTCTCGTAGCGGTCGTTGCCGGAGATGCGCTTGACGGTGTAGCCCATGGCGTGGACCGCGTTGAACACCGCCGGGGACAGCGCCTTCTCGCCGCCGAGCACGTACACCGTCTTGGACAGGCTCGCCGCGCCGAGCACCCGGCTGATCTCCGCCTTGACGCCGGCGTCGAGGTGGTCGGTCGGGGTGAGCAGCAGCGGGCCCTCGGCCCGGACCGCCAGCGTGCTGCCGCCGAGGGCGTCGGCGAACTCGTCGGACCGGCTCAGCACGACGGCGGAGGCGGTGTTGGTGGTGCTGGAGTTCTTCCACTGCGCCTGGGAGGCGGCGATGGCGGTGGTGACCCGGTCGGCGCCGGACAGCCGGGTCACCGTGTCCTGGTTCTGCGGCTGGTACGCCGGGACGCCGGGCTGGGCCGACTCCTGGCGCTGGCCGGAGCCGTCCTTGGCGATCGACTGCACGTCGGTCGCGGCCCCGCCGTGCGGGCCGTTCTCGAAGGCGATCCGGCTGCCGTCGGGCGAGAAGGCCGGGTTCGTGTGGTCGTGCGCGTCGGTGGTGAGCTGCACCGGGGCGCCCGGGTGGTCGGGGTTCGCGCTGTCCCACGCGGCGGCCCACAGCTGCTGGTTCCCGCCGGCGTCGGCGCGGACGAACACGACGGTCTTGCCGTCGGGGGACAGCGTCGGCTCGGCGCCGTTGGCGGCGACCAGGTGCGGGCCGTCGCTGCCGCGGCCGAAGCCGTCCTGGATGTAGACGCTGGTGCCGTGCACGAACGTCAGCGAGCCCTTGTTGGCCTCGGGCGACTTCTCGCTGCCCTCGGTGAAGGGCTGGCCGGCCAGGAAGCTCAGCGGGTCGTGCTGGTCCACCGCGTCGTGCGGGTCGGTGTAGGCCGGGACCGAGTTCAGCGTGGTGCCGCTCGGGCCGGTCTCGGCGAAGACTATGCCGGTGCCGCCGGCCACCCAGGTCGGGTGCGAGCGCGTGACGCCGGCCTTGGCCGGGGCCACCACGGCGATGTTCCCGCCGCCGGCGTGCTCGGTGACCACCGCGCCGTCGGCGCGGACGTAGGCGATCCGGCTGCCGTCCGGCGCCCAGGAGCCCTGGTCGATCTTCCCGCCGTACTGGACGACGTGGCCGTTCTCCTGGACGCTCTGTGTGCCGTTCGTGATGGTCAGCGGCGAGTTCGCGGCGCCGGCCGGGGTGGCGTTCGCGCTCTGCACGAGGCCGGCGGCGGAGGCCACGGAGGTGGCGAGGATGGCAGAAGCCGCCAACGACTTCTTGAGGTGTGAACTGCGCATGTGCGACTCCTGGCACCTGGTGTTCAAAGCTCTGACACACGCAAGGACGCAGTCCGCCGGGCGCGGTTGATAGCCGTTATCGCTTTGTGACGTGAACAGTGGGATTCGTGGGTCCGGCGGGTCCGGAAAGCGGCTTTCGGCCCACCGCGGGTCCGGCGGCCGGCGTCGAAGTGGACGCTCCTGCCGGGGCCGGACGGCGACGCGGTACCGTCGCTGTGCGTCCTCACTGGTAATGCCGTGGCACGCAGCATGCTCGGGTAGCCTGGCCCCGCAGTCCCCGTCCACAACCGGAGAACCCATGCGCCTGTCCCTGGTCGTCCCGTGCTTCAACGAAGAAGCGGTGTTGCCGAGGCTCCACGAGGCTGTTCGGGCCGAGACCCGGGGGATAGCGGACGAGATCGAGCTGGTGTTCGTCGACGACGGCTCCACCGACGGCACCCTGGAGCTGCTGAAGAAGATCGCCGCCGAGGACCCCGAGGCCAAGTACGTCTCGTTCAGCCGCAACTTCGGCAAGGAGTCGGCGATGCTGGCCGGGATGAAGCGGGCCAGCGGCGACGCGGTGATCATCCTGGACTCCGACCTCCAGCACCCGCCGGAACTGCTGGGCCGGATGGTCGCGCTGCACAAGAACGGCTTCGACCAGGTCATCGCCCAGCGCGACCGCGAGGGCGACAAGAAGATCAAGACGCTGGTGGCGCGCACCTACTACAAGCTGGTCAACAAGCTGGTCGACGTCGAGCTGGTGGACGGCGTCGGGGACTTCCGGCTGCTGTCCCGGCGCGCGGTGGACGCGCTGCTGGCCATGCCGGAGTACAACCGCTTCTCCAAGGGCCTGTTCAGCTGGATCGGGTTCGACGCGGTCACCTTCACCTACCGCAACGCGGTCCGGGAGGCCGGCGAGACCAAGTGGTCGTTCCGGCGGCTGCTGAACTACGCGGTGGACTCGCTGCTGTCGTTCAACAACAAGCCCCTGCGGCTGGCCATCTATCTGGGCTTCCTTTTCTTCAGCATCTCGTTCGTCTACATGGCGGTGATCATCGTCGCCGCCATGGTGCACGGCAACCACACCCCCGGCTACGTCACCACCATCGCGGCCATCGTCGGCATCGGCGGCCTGCAGATCTTCACGGTCGGGGTGATCGGCGAGTACGTCGGGCGCATCTACTACGAGGCCAAGCAACGGCCGCACTACCTGGTCAAGGAGACCGAGGCCGGGCCGCTGCGGCACCAGAGCGACTTCCTGGCGGTCTCCGGGGACTACCAGCCGTTCCGGAACGAGGTCGTGCGGGACCAGAGCGCGGACCCGATCACCGGGACCGGCACCGACGGCGGGGTGCCCGGGGCGCGTGAGCTGAACGGAATCCAGTGACCAGAACCCTCCTCGTCGGGCTGCGCCGCAACCTCTACCTGGTGCTGGCCTTCCTCGTCCCGACGGCGACCTTCTCGGCGGTATTGGCGGGGCGCGGGATCTACCCGTTCGACCCGCACGGCGCGTACACGACGTTCATGAGCGACATGAACAACCAGTACGCGCAGTTCTACTCGTACTTCTCCCAGGCGCTCGACGGCCACGGCTCGCTGCTGTTCACCTGGCGCGCCGACGGCGGCATGAACTTCTGGCCGATCGTCTCCTATTACCTCACCAGCCCGTTCGGCCTGCTGACGGCCTTCGGCTCGGACCGCCGCCTGCCGATGATGATCGCCCTCATCACGGTGCTCAAGCTCGGTGCCGCCGGCCTGGGCATGGCGCTGTTCCTGCGCAAGTTCCGCGGGGACCGCGACGGCGCGGTGGACAAGGCGATGATCGTGGTGCTGTCCACCGCGTACGCCCTCGGCGCGTGGTCGGTGATCTACGCGTTCAACATCATGTGGCTGGACGCCCTCTACCTGCTGCCGTGGGTGCTGCTCGGGATCGAGCGCCTGCTGGCCACCGGGCGGATCGCCGCGCTGGGCCTGGCGATCGGCCTGAACCTGATCATCGACTTCTACACCGGCGCCATGATCCTGGTGTTCGCGTCCCTCTACGGTCTCGCGCGGTACTTCGGGGTCCGGGAGCTGTTCGAGCGCAAGGACTTCCTGCGCACCGTGGGCCGGTTCGCCCTGGCCGGGGTGCTCGGCGGGCTGCTGTCCGCGGTGTTCATCCTGCCCACCTACCTCGGCGGTCTGAAGCAGAAGACGCAGCTGCACTCCGAGTCGCTGGCCGGCCCGCCGACCCCGGTGCTGTCGATGCTGATCCGGTTCTTCGGCGGCACCTACGACGCAGCGTCCAAGTCGCCGAACGTCGGCGCCGCCACGCTGATCCTCGTGCTGGTGCCGTTGTTCTTCGTGGTCCCCGCCATCCGCCGCGCCGAGCGGATCGCGTTCGGCGCGGTGCTGGCGTTCCTCCTGATCGCGATGGAGGTCAAGCCGCTCTACGTGCTGATGCACGGCGGCCAGATGCCGAACGCCTTCCCCTACCGGTTCGCCTTCCTGATCGTCGCGCTGCTGACCGTCATGGCGTTCCGCGCGTGGGTCGCCGTCGACTCGGTGAAGCAGATCAAGTGGCTCGGCATCAGCGCCGCGTTCTGGTTCGTGGTGCTGTACTGGGGCCGGCAGTCCTATCCCCGGGTCGTCACCCCGGACGTCGTGCGCTTCGACACCGTGATCCTGGTGTTCGGTTCGCTGTTCCTGGCGTTCGCGCTGTACCTGCGGGTCCGCCCGGCCGGCGACCCGCTGCCCCAGCGGCTGGCCTGGATCCCGAAGCGGCTGGCCACGCCGCAGGTCGCCGCCGTGGCCGCGATCGCGGTGCTGGCCCTGGACGCCGTGGGCTCGGCCCAGCTGCTCGGGCAGCGGTACCTCGGCAAGCAGAAGGGCTCCGGCAACGGCACGGTGACCCGCACCAACTGGTACAGCGCGCCCTCCACGTCCTACGGCACCGCGCTGGCATCGCTCCAGCCCGCGTCGGACGAGTTCTACCGGGCCGAGGGCTTCGACCAGAACCTGCGGAGCACCAACGACAGCCTGCGCTACGGGAACTTCGCCTTCACCCACTTCTCCTCGCTGTCGTCCGGCAAGCTGCACCAGACCATGGAGGACCTGGGCTTCGCGCACCACGAGGCGAACGTCTGGTCCGCGCACACCGGCGCCACGCTGCTGACCGACGCGCTGCTGGGCTACCAGTACCTGGTCGGCACGACGCGCGAGTCCGCCGACGGGACCATCGACCGGCTCGGCACCACGCTGCAGAAGACGTACGACGACACCAAGCACGGCGCCAAGGACGCCGTGCCGGACGTGACGACCGTCTACAAGATCGACGACACCCTCCCGGTCGGGTTCCGCCTGACCGGTGACGACCTCGCCGACTTCGGCCGGCCGCTGCCGCAGAACGCGCCGTTCGCCGCGCAGGAGCAGCTGTTCGGGATGCCCGGTGCGTTCCAGTCGCTGTGCGGCGCGCCGACCGTCACCGGCGACGGCCTGACCGTCGCCACGGGTACCGACGGCACCGTGACGATCACGCTGCCGAAGACCGCGCGCGCGGGCAGCACCTCCGGCAAGATCGTGTGGAACTGCCAGTCCTCCGGGGCCCGCCAGGTCTACCTGTACGCGCCCGGGGCGTTCAACCTCGGCCAGACCTTCACGCGCCTGGACGGCCAGGACCGGCCCGCGCCGGTGCCCGGCGTCGATCCGGGCAAGGACAAGGCCAACATCCAGTACCCGCAGGGCTTCTCCACCGGGTTCCAGGACCTCGGCAGCGTGCAGGCGGGCGCGTTCACCGTCTCGATGTCCAGCTCGACGCTGACCCCCGGACACACCTACCGCGTGGGGCCCGACGTCGTGCGCGGACTGGACCCGGCCGCCGTCGGCAACCGGATCGCCCAGCTCCGGGCCGGCGGCGTCGGCGACGTCCACTGGACCGACACCGGGCTGGCCGCCACCACGACCGGCGACAGCGCGGCGACCGTCTTCTTCTCCGTGCCGAGCATTCCCGGCTGGACGGTGACCGTCGACGGCAAGACCGTGAAGACCACCGAGCTGCTCGGGGCGTTCACCGGGGTCCCGGTCCCGGCCGGGACCCACCGGATCTCGTTCTCGTTCGTCCCGCCCGGCCTGTACGCCGGCGTCGGCGGCAGCGGGATCGGGCTGCTCGCCCTCGGCGGGGTCTGGTGGTTCGAGCGGCGGCGGGCCGCCGCCGGCGGCAAGGGCGACGCCGAGTCCGGCACGGCCGGATCGGCGTCCGTGCCCGAGGACGTGCTGTCGTGATGCCTGTGAAGCAGTCGGTGACGACGCTGGTGAACCACACCTTCGTCCGCTACGCGTTCAGCGGCGCCACGGCGCTGGCCACCGAGGAAGTCGTGCTGTTTCTGACGCACGGTCTGGCGGGACTGCCGCTGTGGCTCGCCACGGCGCTGGCCTACCTCGCCGCGTTCGGGGTGAACTTCTCGATCAACCGCATGCTGACGTTCGCCGACCACGGCGCGCGCGAAGGCGCCGTGCACAAGCAGACGGTGCGGTTCGCGATCCTGGTGGCGGTGAACCTCGGCGTCACGCAGGTGCTGATGTACGCGCTGACCGGGGCCGGGGTCAACTACCTGCTGGCCAAGCCGTTGTCCACGGTGATCATCACGCTCTACAACTTCTGGCTCTACAAGAACTGGGTGTTCAAGCCGGAGGCCGCGGTGCCGACGGCGGAGGCCCGGCCCGCCCCGGAGGACGGGGACCGGCCCTCCGATCCGGTCGACGCCCCGGAGCGCGAGATCAAGGCTTGACGACCTGGTAGCCCAGGTGGACCACGCCGTTCCCGGGCCGGACCCAAGTCTGGCGCAGCTCGTACGGCGTGCCCTTGAGGTGGTCGAAGAACCGGATGCCCTCGCCGAGCATCGCGGCGACCAGATCGACGGTCAGCTCGTCGAGCAGGCCGGCGTTCAGGGCCTGCTGGGTCAGGTCGGCGCTGCCGACGGCGATGGTCTTGTCGCCGGCGAGTTCGCGGGCCTCGGCCAGCGCCCCCTCGATGCCGCCCTCGGTGACGAAGTGGACCGAGGAGCCCTCGCGCGGCCAGCCCTCGGGGATGCTGTGGGTCAGCACGACGACCGGCACGCCGAGCGGATGCGTGCCGTTCCAGCCGTCGGCGTCGTCGAAGGTGCGGCGGCCGTAGACGATGACGCCGAGCGAGGTCTTGGCGTCCTCCAGCGCCGCGGCCTCCTCGGCGCTGGTCTTCAGCTCCACGCGGTCCTCCACGGTCTCGACGGGGACCTCGCCGCGGGAGTACCAGCCGAACAGCGTGGCGACGCCGTCCGTGGGGTGGCTGACGAAGCCGTCGAGGGACATGGACATGTTGGCGGTGACGGTGGCCATGGGCGGAGTCCTTTGCTGATGGTGGGTGCGAGTGCCTCTCACAGATGCGTCGAGCAGGCCCCGTGGTTCTCGACGGGACCTGCTCGACATGTTTCAGGAGTTTCGCGCCGGCGGCTCAGCGGATGGTCGTCAGATCCCACTGTCCGGGGTAGCTGAACGCGTCGCCGAGGGCCGCGGCCGACGCCGCCGAGATCGCCGCCGTGCCGCCGACCAGCGTCGCCGTGGTGATCGGGTTGTTCTTGGTCCCGAGGTAGTAGCCGGTGGCCCCGGCCAGCACCTTCGGGTCGGTGAGCAGCAGCGGGACGCCGCGGTGGGCGGCCATCGCGCCGCCGGACAGGGCGTCGGGCCAGTTCATGCCCGAGGCCACGACCACCGAGGTCGGCAGGTAGGAGAAGCGCTGCGCCACCGCGACCGCCGTGGCGTACCGGTCGAAGCCGGACAGCGGCGTGAAGGCCGTCCCGTCCGGCCAGGCCGGGAACCCGGCGTGGACCGCGGCCACCGCCTTGCCGCCGACGCCGTAGGCCTTGGTCGCCGCCGGGTCCAGGCCGGAGAGGTAGGCGCGGCTGGCGGGCGGCAGCTTGGCGCCGTCGCTGAGGATGACCACGGCGCCGTTGTGGGAGACGTCGCCGGGCTGCGGGGCCGGGGCGCTGGGCGCCGCGGTCTGGGCGGCGATGCCGAGGGCGCCGGCGGCCGCGCCCGCCGCCAGGGCGTCGGGGAAGTCGGTGCCGGTGGCCACCAGGACGCTGGAGGGCGGTCCGTCCGGCGAGATGGCGCGGGCGATGTTCACCGCGGTCTCGAACCGGTCGGCGCCGGCCAGCCGCCGGGTGGTGAAGCCGGCCCGGGCCACCGCGGTCTCGACCGCCGGGGACAGGGCCTTGGTGCCGCCGAGCAGGTAGACCGTCGAGCCCGGGGGCAGGATGCGGCGCAGCTCGTTGAGGGACGACTGGTTCATCGCCGCGGGCGCGGTGAGCAGCAGCGGGCCGCCGGCCTGGGCGGCCAGCGCGGAGCCGCCGAGGGCGTCGGCGAAGGTGTCGTCGCGGCTGAGGACGGCGGCCTTGGCCTGGTCCCGGCCGGGGCTGGCGCAGCCGTGGCAGTCGAAGGTGCGGACGCTGGCCAGCACGGCGGTCAGGTCCCGGTCGTAGCCCGCCAAGCGCTCCACGGTGGCGCGGCTGGCCTGGCCGACGTCGAACCAGTCGGTGTCGATGTTCAGGGTGACGCCGCCGTAGCTCTCCTGGTGGCCGCCCTGGGTCTGGTGCACGCGCTGGTGGTTCGCCCACTGGGAGGGCTTCACGTTCTTGTCGTCGGTGGTGTTGACGTTGTTCCAGTTGGCGACGTCGATGACGTCCGGGGAGCCGGGGCCGTAGGCGGCCGACTGGTCCTTGATCCCGGAGTTGGAGCTGGAGTACCACCCGGAGCGGTAGCCGTCGCGGTGCAGTTCCTGGGTCCAGCCCTGGGAGTAGGACAGGACCAGCTGCGTGTACCGGGGGTCGTAGTTCTCCATGTCGTCGTAGATCACCGAGGCCGGCGGGAAGTTCAGGCCGCGGGCCAGGTTCGCGGCGTCGTCGGCCTCGGAGGCGCCGAGCTGGAAGGCGGTGTCCGGGGTCAGGGTGTCGAAGTCGCTTTGGTAGTTGCCCAGGCTGTCCTTGAACTGGGCCTGGCTGCCGACGTAGAGCGGGAGGAAGCGCCAGCCGTTGGCGGCCTGGCGGCCCACCCAGTCCCGGGTCAGGTTCGCGGTGTTCGAGGCCCGGCAGCCCGGCGCGTAGCGGTGGCCGCCGAGGTAGATGCCGACGCCGCGGTAGGGCGAGGAGAGCCAGGCGTCCATCGAGGCGTTGTCCGGCGCGGAGCAGGGGTCGAACCCGGGCCCGGTGTAGACCGTGCTGGGCACGGCCTGCGGCACCGGCGGGGAGGCCGTCGCGGACAGCAGCCAGGCGGCCAGGCCGGCCGTGGCCAGCGCGGTCGCCACGACCGCGGCCGCGACCCGCTTGGGCCATCGATGGAAGAGTGCTGACATGCCGGGCCCGCCCCTTGTCTCGTGCTGTGCGCCGGCGGCGCGGGCTCCGGTGCGGAGCCGGCGCCGCCGGTTGGTGCTGTTTTTAGAGATCTGTGCTGCTGTTTCAGGGATCTGTGCTGCTCGCGGCGATCCGCGAAGCGTCAGTCGACGTGCGGGTTCGACGCGTAGTCGACGCCGCCCGGGCCGGCCACCAAAGCGCCGGCCATCTTGTCCACCGCGGCGGGCACCGCCACCGTGCCGCCGAAGATCTCGACCCGGTTGTACTGGCCCGCGTCCTGGCCCAGCCACGCGGTCACGCCGGCCGGCAGGGTGGCGCCGGCCGGGTTCACCAGCAGCAGCGGTCCGTGCTCGGTGCCCATCTCGGCGCCGCCGGACAGCGCGTCGGCCCAGTTCAGGCCGGTGGCCAGGCCGGCGGCGTTGGCCGACCCGAAGAAGTAGCTCGCCACCTTGAACGACGTGTCGTACCGGTCCGCGCCGGACAGCGCGGCGAACGAGCCGGCCTGGTAGCCCGGCGGGATCCAGTGCGAGCTCAGGGCCAGTTCGGCCTGCTTGCCGACGCTGTCCAGCTCGATGAAGTTGCCCGGCTTGGAGCGGTCGGCGTTCAGGTTGGTGCGGGCGTTCAGCGGCGCCAGGTAGTCCGCGGTCGGCTGCGGCATCAGCTTGTCGTTGGTGAGCAGCACCACCGCGGTCTTGCCGCCGCGGGCGTTGATCGAGCCGGCCGCGGCGCCGGCCGACAGCGCGTCCGGGAAGTTCTGGCCGGTGGCCACCAGGATGTAGTCCGGCGCCTTGTCCGCGCCGCCGGTGACGGTCTGCGCGATCTTCACCGCCGTCGAGTACCGGTCCGCGCCCGCGACGCGCTGCACGACGTAGTGCAGCTTGGTCAGCGCGTCGGCGACCGCCGGGGACAGGGCCTTCTCACCGCCGAGCACGTACACGGTCTTGGTGCCGTCGCCGGGGCCCAGCACCCGCTGGATCTCGGCCTGGACCGTCGGGGCCAGGCCCGCGGTCGGGGTCAGCAGCAGCGGGCCGCCGACCTTGGCGGCCAGTGCCGAACCGCCGAGGGCGTCGGCGAACTGGTCGGAGCGGGAGAGCACGACGGCCTTGGCCGGGGCGCCGGCCGAACCGGCCTTGCCCGCGGTGGCCCAGTGCGACTGCGAGGTCTTGATCGCGGTGTCGCCGCGGTCGGCGCCGGCCAGCCGCACCACGTGCGAGCGGACCAGCGGCTGGAAGGCCGGCAGGCCCAGGACGCGGGTGCCGGGGACCACCTGGGTGTAGGCCGTCGAACCGGTGCCGGTGGCGCTGACCGACTGGGTGTCGTAGTCGTGGCCGCCGCCGTCCAGCCACTGGAAGACGATGCCCTTGCCGTCCGGGGTCCACACCGGGTGCTCGAAGGCGTTCGGCGCGGCCGAGGTCTGGCCGGTGATCTTCGTCGGGGTGGCCAGGGCGGCCCCGGGGTTCGCGGTGCCGACCGTGTAGATGTCGTTGACGTTGCCCGCGGAGTTGACGAACGCGACCTTCGAGCCGTCCGGCGAGATCGAGGGGTCCCAGCCGTTGGCCACCTTGTAGTGGGCCGAGCCGGCCTGGCCGAGGTTCCAGGCGTGCACCTCGGCGGGCTTGCCACTGGCGCTGATCTGGAACACCAGCAGGCCGCCGACCGCGTCCGGGTGCAGCACGTCGGCGCCGGCCAGCGACCAGAAGTCGTGGACGATCGGCGCGCTGTTGGCGTCCTTCTCCAGGCCGTTGCCGTAGGACCACTTCAGGACGGCGTTGCCGCCGGCGGCCTTCTCCGACCACACCACGCGGGCGCCGCCGTCGATCCAGGCCGGGTGGGTCCGCACGGTGCCGTTGGCCGCCGCCGGGGCGATCATCGTGGTCGCGCCGCCGGGTATCCCGGTGACCACGGCGCCGGAGGTGGCGTCGATCCACGCCGCGCGGGCGCCGGTCGGGGCCCACGCCAGGTCCCGGGCGCCGGCGGCGAAGCCGAGGTCGTACTTGGTGCCGGCAACGGTGCTCGTCGACGCCGGGGCCGAGGAGGAGCCGCCGGAGATGGTCAGGTGTGCGGTGCCGCCGGGGCTGGGCGCGGTGGCGTTCGCGGGGGAGATCATCCCGGCCGCGGCGGCCACCGAGGTGGCCAGCGTCGCGGTCAGCGCCAGCGGCCGGCGTGCGGAAGAGTCAGACATGAGTGTGTTCGCTCCTAGGCCTGTCGGTCGGCGCGGCGCCTGATCCGCACGGCGAAGCGACCCCCGTGCGGACATGCCGCGGCGCCAGACTAGGCCAACCGAACGAATGCGGGCTCTCATCTGGCGGGTATGCGTAGAGCGATTTCGTCATTACGCCCCGGACAGATTCTCCGATTTGCGGCCAATCACGGTTTCAGGTTTTGTGGGACGCATGACGCATCCTGGGACAGCCGTGGCGGAGCCGTTGACCGGACTGTCCGCGGACCAGGTCGCGCAGCGCGTCGCCGCCGGCGAGGTGAACGACGTCCCGACCCGGACCTCGCGGTCGATGGCCGAGATCGTCCGGTCCAACGTGCTCACCCCGTTCAACGCCATCATCGGCACGCTGTTCGTCATCATGCTGGTGGTCGGGCCGATCCAGGACTCGTTGTTCGGATTCGTCATCATCGCCAACTCGGCGATCGGCATTCTCCAGGAATGGCGCGCCAAGCAGACCCTGGACTCCCTGGCGGTGGTCGGCGAGGCCCGGCCGCGGGTGCTGCGCGACGGCGTCGAGCGGGAGGTCGCCTCGGCCGAGCTCGTGCTCGGCGACGTGATCCTGCTGGCCCCGGGCGAGCGGATCCTGGTGGACGGCCGGGTGGTGCGCGCCGAGGCCCTGGAGGTCGACGAGTCGCTGCTGACCGGCGAGTCCGACCCGGTGCTCAAGCACGGTCAGGACCCGGTGATGTCCGGTTCGTTCGTGGTGGCCGGCTCCGGGGCGTTCGAGGCCACCAAGGTCGGGCACCAGGCGTACGCGGCCAAGCTGGCCCAGGAGGCGCAGAAGTTCACGCTGGTGAACTCCGAGCTGCGCACCGGCATCAACAACATCCTGAAGTACATGATCTGGCTGATGATCCCGGCCGGGATCCTGCAGATCATCACCCAGCTGCACCGCTCCGGCGGGGTGCGGGCCGGGATCAGCCGGACCATCGCCGGCCTGGTGCCGATGGTCCCGGAGGGCCTGGTGCTGCTGACCTCGGTGGCCTTCGCGGTCGGCGTGATCCGGCTGGGGCAGCGCAACTGCCTGGTGCAGGAGCTGCCGGCGATCGAGGGCCTGGCGCGGGTGGACACCGTGTGCCTGGACAAGACCGGCACCCTGACCGAGGGCGGGATGGCCTTCGACGACGTCACCGACCTGCCCGGGGCGGACGGCGTCGACGTGCCGGCCGTGCTGGCCGCGCTCGGCGCCGCCGAGGACCGGCCGAACGCCACCATGCGGGCGGTGATCGAGCACTACCCGGACCCGGCCGCCGGCTGGCGCGCCGAGCAGGTCGCCGCGTTCTCCTCGGCCCGCAAGTGGTCCGGCGTCACGTTCGCCGACGGCAAGGGCACCTGGCTGTTCGGCGCGCCGGACGTCCTGGGCCGCGGCACCGAGGCGGCGGACCGGGCCGAGCAGCTGGGCTCGACCGGGCTGCGGGTGCTGATGCTGGCCCGGGCGCAGGGCCCGGTGGACGCCGTCGTCGAGGGCTCCGTCACCCCGGTCGCGCTGGTCACGCTGCGCCAGCGGGTGCGCTCCGACGCCCGCTCCACGCTGGACTACTTCGAGAAGCAGCGGGTCACCCTGAAGGTGATCTCCGGCGACAACGCGGTCTCGGTCGGCGCGGTCGCCGGCTCGCTGGACCTGCCCGGCGCCGCCGACCCGAAGGACGCCCGGACCCTGCCCGAGGGGGATCCGGAGACCTTCGCCGAGGACGTCGCCCGGCACTCGGTGTTCGGCCGGGTCACCCCGCAGCAGAAGCGCGAGATGGTCTCGGCGCTGCAATCGCGCGGCCACACCGTGGCGATGACCGGCGACGGCGTCAACGACGTGCTGGCGCTGAAGGACGCGGACATCGGCGTGGCCATGGGATCCGGCGCCGGGGCCACCAAGGCGGTGGCCCAGATCGTGCTCCTGGACGACCGCTTCGCCACCCTCCCGGAGGTGGTGGCCGAGGGCCGCCGGGTGATCGGCAACATCGAACGGGTCGCGAACCTCTTCCTGGTGAAGTCGGTGTACTCGTTCGTGCTGGTCATCCTGGTCGGCATCTTCCAGCTCGAATATCCCTTCCTGCCCCGCCACACGACGCTGATCGCGGCCCTGACCATCGGCATCCCGGCCTTCTTCCTGGCGCTGGCGCCGAACTACGAGCGGGCCAGGCCCGGCTTCGTGCGGCGGGTGCTGCGCTTCGCGATCCCGGCCGGCCTGGTGGCCGGCGTCGAGGTCTTCGTCGCCTACTGGGTGGCCCGCGCCGAGTCCGGCTCCCTGGAGCAGGCCCAGACGACGGCGATGGTCTCGCTGTTCGCGTGCAGCCTCTACATCGTGCAGCTGGTGGCCCGCCCGATCGTGTGGTGGAAGGTGGTCCTGATCGCCTCGATGGCGGGCTTGTTCGTGCTCTGCGTCGCCCTGCCGGCCGGCCGCAGCTTCTTCGACCTGCACTTCGGGTCCTGGTACCAGTGGGCGACCGGACTGGGCATCGCCGCCGCGTCCTGCGTCGTGCTGGAGCTGCTGTGGCGGTACCTGAGCGCGCACAGCGGCGCGCGGGCGACGCGGCCGGAGGACGCGGACGTGGACCCGGACGCGGACGACGACGGTCAGCCCCGGACGGCCGGCTCCGCCGGGCGCCAGCGGGTCCGGTAGGCGCTCGGCGTGACGCCGAGCCGCAGGACGAAGTGCCGGCGCAGCGAGTCCGAGCTGCCGAGCCCGCTGCGGTGCGCGATCCCGTCCATCGTCAGGTCGGTGGTCTCCAGCAGCTGCCGGGCCAGGTCGATGCGCTGGTCCAGCAGCCAGCGCAGCGGGCTGAGCCCGGTCTCGGCGTGGAAGCGCCGGGTCAGCGTGCGTTCGCTGACTTTGGCGTGCGCGGCCAGGTCCGCCAGGACGATCGGGGAGTCCAGGCGGGACCGCGCCCAGGCCCGCGTCGTGGCCAGCGTCCGGCGGGCCGGTCCGGGCGGCACCGTCGCGGTCGGCTGCGGCTGGTCGGCGGGCCGGGGCGGGGCGGCGAGGATGAGGTTGCCGGCGGCCGCGGCGGCCGCCGCGCCGAGATCGGTGCGGATCAGGTGCAGGCACAGCTCCAGGACCGCGGCGGCGCCGGCCGAGGTGAGGATCGGCTCGTCGACGACGTACAAGGCCTCGCGCTCGACCGTCACCCGCGGGTAGTCGCGGGCCAGCCGGTCGAGGTTGTGCCAGTGCGTGGTGGCGCGGCGGCCGTCGAGCAGCCCCGCCTGGGCCAGGACGAAGACCCCGGTGCAGGACCCGACGATGCGCCGGCCCGCCGCCAGCGCGGTGCGCAGGACGGAGGACAGCCGCTCGTCGGCTCTCGGCCGGGCGCCGCCGCCGACCACGAAGACGGTGTCGGCCTGTCCGACGAGGTCCAGGCCCTGGCGGATCACCAGCTCGGGGCCCATGACGGTCTCGACGAGCCCGGGGTCCGGGGTCGTCACGTCCAGGCGGTAGGAGCCGCGTCCGGCCGTGCCGGCCTCGGTGAGGACGGCTTGCGCCGTCGCCAGGTCGTGCGCCATGACCGGCGGCACCGCGACGAACACGATGTGGTGCGGGGACTCGGACATGGCTGGATCCTCCGGTTGGTTGGCCGCCGCGGGCCTGCCGGGGGTTCGGGCCCGGCGGCCACAGTGGAACCAGCGCTGCGCACGCGTTCCTGTGTTCCCGATCCCGGCTCCCGATCTCGGTTCCGGCCCCGATTCCCGGGCCGGCCCCATCGGGATCCCCTCGAATCCTGGAGGAGATCCATGTCCTTCCACGTCATTGTCGGCGCCGGTGCCACCGCGCTGGCCACTGCCCGGCTCCTCGCCGAGAGCGGCGAGCGCGTGCGCCTGATCAGCCGCCGCGGCACCGCCGCGGACCATGAGCTTGTCGAAGCGATCGCTCTGGACGCCACCGACACCGCCGCCCTGACCGAGGCCAGCCGGGGCGCGACGACCGTCTTCAACTGCGCGATGGCCGCCTATCACACCTGGCCGACCGACCTGCCGCCGCTGTTCCGCGCGATCCTGGCCGCTGCCGAGGACGGCGGTGTCGAGCGTTACGTGATGCTCGGCAACCTCTACGCCTACGGTCCGGTCGACGGCCCGGTGACCGAGGACCTGCCCCTGCTCGCGACCGGCCCGAAGGGCCGCACCAGGGCCCTGGTGTGGGAGGAGGCGCTGGCCGCCCACACGGCCGGCCGGATCCGGGCGGCGGAGGTGCGGTCCGGGCAGTTCCTGGGTGCGGGAGCGGTGTCCTCCTTCACCCTGACCGTCGCGCCCAACATCCTGGCCGGGCAGCTCGCCCTGACCCCCGCCGCGATCGACACGCCGACCGGCTACACGGCGATCGGCGACGCGGCCCGGGCCCTGATCGCCGTCGCCACGGCGTCGGACGACGACGCCTTCGGCCGCGCGTGGCACGCGCCGGCGACCAACGCCACGGTGCGCGAGGTGGCCGCGGTCCTGGCGAAGGTCGCGGACGTGCCGGACCCGAAGCTGGAGACGCTGACCGACCGCGACGTCGCGCTGCTGTCGCTGACCTCGCCGATCTGGGCCGAGTTCGAGGAGACCCACCACATGTCGCACCGGCCGTTCGCGGTGGATTCCAGCGCGATCCAGGCCCGGTTCGGGCTGGCGCCGACCGCGCTGGAGGAGGTGCTCAGGCCGTAGCTGGGCGCCGCGCGAGCGGCGAGCGGCGGCGCGGGCCGGCCGGGAGGTGTCCCGGCCGGCCCGGCGCCGACGGCCGGGCCCGCCGGGTCAGCTGCAACCGGCGGCCTTGAGCACGTTCGGGTCGCTGCCCGGGGTGAGCTGGGCCAGCTGGCACAGCGTGGAGTCGGCGACCTGCCAGTGCCCGGACGCCGAGTCGTAGACCGCGTCGCCGGTGGCGTGCGGCAGGGCCGGGGTGCCGTTGAGCAGGATGGCGAAGTCCACCTTGGCGTGCGTGGCGCTGTCGAACGTCACGGTGTTCACCTGGATCGACGACTTCTGCCCGCTGGCGGCCGCGGACAGCGCCGTCAGCAGGCCCTGGACCTTGGCGGCGTCCTGGACCATCGAGGCCTTGGTGGCGGGGTCGATGCTGTTGTCGAAGAACTTGTTGTAGGCGTCCTTCACGGCCTGGGTCGCCGCGGCGGTGTCGCTGGGCTGGCCGCCGGCCGGGGCCGAGCTGCTGGAGCTGGAGCTGGAAGCCGCGGTGTCGGAGGACGACGCCGAGGACGAGGACGACGAGGCGGCGCCGGTGCTGGAGCTGCCGGCGGCGCCGGTGGGGCTGCTGCCGCTCGCGGACGGCGTGGACTTGCTGGAGGAGCAGCCGGCGGCGAGCAACGCGGCGACCGCGAGGGTGGCGCCGGTTCGGACGAGAGATGTGCGTCGAGATATCACGGAGGGTCACGCTCCTGGAGAGTATTCCCGGCATCTTGGAATCTGACATACCATCATCTCCAGTAAGGGTCCACAGACACTGACGCCTCACTGATCGTGATCGGGAGGGGTTCCCCGCATGTCCCGGCGCGTTGACCTGGACCGGCGTACCCGTGCGAGCCTGGGCGCGGCCGTGATGACGGTCGGGGTGCTGTTGCTGGTTCTGGGCTGGTACCTGATCTCGGGCGAGGCGATCGCGGCGAAACAGCTCCCGTACTTGGCGTCCGCGTCGATTCCCGGCGGGGTGTTGGTGGTGTGCGGCTTCGTTCTCGCGTTGTCGGGGATCGGCACCGTCGATCCCGGGACGGCGCGACGGGTGGCGGAGCTGCACGCGCTGCTGACGGAGGCTGTGACAGAGCCGGTGACAGAACCGGTGGCAGAGTCCGTGGCAGAGCCGGTGACAGGGCCTGCGGACAAGGCCGAGGAGTAGGCCGCGCCATGTTCTACGCCGGTCTCGCGTTGAACGGGCTGGCGATCGGCTGTGTGGCGGCGTTGGCAGCCGTCGGGCTGCTGGCCACGTATCGCGTGACAGGGGTCTTCAACATCGCGTTCGGCGCCATCGCGGTGTTCTCCGCCTATGTGATGTGGCAGTGCGTGCGCGTGTGGCGGATGCCGGTCGGCGTGGCGGCGATCGTGGTGCTGGGCCTCGTCGCCCCGGGGATCGGCTTGCTGCTGGAGCGGTCGGTGTATCGGCCGTTGCGGCGCAGCGGTGCGTCGGGACTGCTGGTCGCGACGCTGGGCGTCCTGGTGCTCCAACTCGGGCTGGTGTTCCTGCTGTGGGGCGGACGGTCGTACGTAAACGCGCCATCGCTGCTGCCGGCCGGTGACGTGCTCCTGCCGGGCGGGTCGTTGCGGCTTCCGTACGCGACCATCGTCGAACTCGGTCTGGTGGCCGTGGTCGCCGCCGGCCTGACGGTGCTGTTGAAGGCGACGCGAATCGGACTGATGGTGCGGGCCGTGGTCGACGATCGGGATCTGGCCGCCGCCGCCTCGGTCCCGGCGGACGCGCTGGCGGCCGGGGGCTGGGCGTTCGGCGCGTTCCTGGCCGGACTGGCCGGGGTCCTCTGGGCGCCGATCTATCACCTGGACCCCTACAGCCTCACGCTCACGGTGCTGGAGACGATGGGCGTCGCGGTGCTGGCGCGGCTGACGTCGTTGCCGGTGGCGGTGGGGGCGGCGTTGGCGATCGGGATCGCGCAGACCGAACTGACGGCGGTCCATCCGGCGGTGCGGTGGCAGGGAGTGGTGGACGCGCTTCGGACCAACCTGTTCGTGGCGGTGCTGTTCGTGGCGCTGATGGTGGTGCCGCGGTTGGGGATTCGGGAGTCGGGCGCGGTGGGGGCCGGTCTTCATCGGGTGGGGGCGCGGCGGATATCGAGGTCTGACTGGGTGGCGCGGCTGCCGTTGGGCGCGGCGTCCTTGGTGCTGGGGCTGCCGTTCTTCTTCGATCCCGCCGATCTGCGGGCGGCACTGGCGGTGCCGGCCTTGGCCGTGGTGTTCGTGTCCCTGGTGGTCGCGACCGGATATGCCGGGCAGATCTCGCTGGGGCAGGCCGGATACGCCGGGCTCGGCGCCTTGTTCATGGCGAAGCTGGCCGGGGGCGGCGTTCCGTGGCTGGTCGCGGTGTTCCTCGGCCCGCTGCTCGTGGTGCCGGTGGGGTGGCTCACCGGCTATCCGGCGATTCACCGGCGCGGCTTGTACCTGGCGCTGACGACCTTCGCGACCGCCGCGGTGGTCGCGCGGTTCGTCTTCGCCCAGCCGGTGTTCGTCGGAGGCCTGGTGGTGGCCCGGCCGCCGGGATTCGTCGACGACCACTGGTTCTACGGGCTCGAAGTGGCGTGCTTGGTGCTGGCGCTGCTGGTGGTGCGCTCGCTGCACACCGGCCCGCTCGGGCGCGCCCTGGTGGCGTTGCGGGACTCGGAGGCGGCGGCCGTCTCGGCGGGCATCGACGTGCGGCGGATGAAGGTCTTCGTGTTCGCGTGCGCGGCCGGGCTCGCCGGGCTGGGCGGCGCGCTGACGGCATCGGCGGCGCAGGCCTTCAACCCGACGGACTTCGACCCGGTGCAGGGGCTGGTGTGGTTCGCCGCCGTGGCCGTCTGGGGAGTGGACTCGGCGGTCGGGGCCATGGTCGGCGCGGCGGCGCTGGTCGCGGTGGACGTGGGAACGGTGGTCGGGGTCTCGGGCCTGGCGATCGGGGTGGGCGCGGTGCTGCTCGGGCGGTTCCCGGGTGGGATCGCCGGTCTGGTGGGGCGGCTGGCGGACCGGGCCGGCGCGGCTTCGGTGCCTTCAGTGGCTTCGGGGTCTTCCCTGTCTCCGGTGTCTTCGAATCCTGATCCACCACGACGGCTGAGCCCGGCGGGCCGGGCGGTGGCGGCCCGTGTGCGGGAACGGCGGACGGGATGACCGAGCTGGAAATCAGGGGATTGCGACGTCGATTCGGCGGCGTCGCGGCGGTCGACGGCGTCGATCTGGACGTTCCCGCCGGCGCGGTGACCGCGTTGATCGGACCGAACGGGGCCGGAAAGACCACGCTGTTCCACTGCGTCACCGGGCTGGACGCCGCCGACGGCGGAACCGTGACGCTGGGCGGCCGGCGGCTGAGCGGCCTGCCGCCGCACGCCCGGGCCCGGGCCGGGATGGCCTGGACGTTTCAGCGGATCGAGCTGTTCGCCGGATTGACCGTCGCGGAGAACGTGCGAGTCGGCGCGGAGAACCGGCGGGGCCGGCCGCTGGCCGCCGGGCTGCTCGGCCTGCCCGACCGGCGGCGCGGGGAGGTGCGGGCCACGGTCTCGGCGGTACTGGACCGGCTCGGGCTGACGGCGCTCGCCGACGCTCCGGCCGGGACGCTCCCCACCGGGACGATGCGGCTGGTCGAGGTGGGGCGGGCGGTGGCGGCCGAGCCGAGTGCGCTGCTGCTGGACGAACCGGCGTCAGGGCTCGACGACGACCAGATCGCCCGGCTGGTGCGGGTGTTGCGCGGGT
Organism: Catenulispora yoronensis; assembly: GCF_039531695.1. Taxonomy (NCBI): domain Bacteria; kingdom Bacillati; phylum Actinomycetota; class Actinomycetes; order Catenulisporales; family Catenulisporaceae; genus Catenulispora; species Catenulispora yoronensis. The sequence continues at coordinate 251,501 of NZ_BAAAQN010000006.1, read as the reverse complement.
TGGCCGGCGACGGGATGGCGGTCCTGGTCGTGGAGCACGACCTGCGGTTCGTCGGCGCCGTCGCCGACTCGGTGCGAGTCATGGTCGGTGGCCGCATCGTGCTCTCGGGGCGGCCGGACGAAGTGTTGGCGGCGCCGCTTGTCCGCGAGATCTACGCCGGGGAGGAGTGACGCGGATGCTGACCGTCGAGGGCGTGCGTGTCCGCTATGGCCCGCTGGAGGCGTTGCACGGGGTGAGCCTCACCGTCGCGGCCGGTGACGTGGTCGCGGTGGTCGGGCGGAACGGGGCCGGGAAGTCGACGCTGGTGCGGGCTGTCGCCGGCTATCTGCGGCCGAGCGGTGGTCGGGTGTTGTGGGATGGCGTCGACGTCACGCGCGCGCCGATCGGACAGCGGGCCGCCGCCGGAGTGATGTTGATCCCTGATGAGGGCGGCGTGTTCCGGAGCCTGACGGTGCGGGAGAACCTGGAGGTCTTCGCCGGGGCCGGACGGAGCGATCTCGACGAGGCGCTGGACACCTTCCCGGATCTGCGTGCGTTGCTGAGACGGCGAGCGGTGCTGCTGTCCGGCGGGGAGCAGCAGATGCTGGCGTTGGCGCGGGCGCTGCTCGCCCCGTGGCGGCTGCTGATGGTCGACGAGCTGTCCCAGGGCCTGGCGCCGTATCTGGCTGCGCGGTTGTACGCGGTTCTGGCCGAACTGGCCGCCGCTCACCCCGATCGCGCCGTGGTGCTGGCGGAGCCGCACCCGCGTGCGGCGCTGCGGTTCGTGGGCCGCGTCCATGTCCTGCGACGCGGGGAACTGGCGGCGACGGCTTCCCCCTCCGACTTCGACGCGGCTACGTTATGACCATGGAGCTGTTCGATCCGTCCCGGGACCCCCGAGCGGACCTGGCCGCGGCGCGGGTCGCGGCCGTCACCGACGGCAAGGACATCCTGCTGGTGTTCGGGGCGCGGTGGTGCCCGGACTGCACGGCCTTCGAGGACTGGACGGCCGATCCGGCGGTGAGCGCGGTGCTGGCGGCGAAGTACCACTTGGTGACGGTCAGCGTCGGGACCGCGCGCGGGCAACGCGATCAGCACACCGATCTGGACGCGGAGTTCAACCATCCGATGGTCGGGGGGATCCCGGCGGTGTCGGTGCTGAACCCGCAGGGCAAGATCCGGTTCGACTCGGCCGACGGGGAGTTCTCGCGGGCCCGGAGGATGAAGCCGGAGGAGCTGCTGAGCTTCCTGGAAGCCGGTCGGTAAATCCGAGTATTGAGGGAATCGTCGCAGGCAGACGTTTTGGGAGCATCTTTTGGTTGCCGCAGAAATCGGAATTGACTCTTTCCGGTGAACTGCGGCATTTCCGCTTCGTGATCGCGGGCCGGTGCTGGTGCACTGGTCCGAAAGATCAAGGAAAGGCGGGAATCGGACATCATGGCGACGGCAACCCTCCGCATGAAGGCGGACCTCCCCGGGGACGAGCGCGACCTGGTCGCGAGCGGCGAGATCGGGTCCTGGCTCGGCTTCCGGCACAGCTCGCGCGTCGAGATCATCGGCGGTGACGTGTTCGTGTCGTGGGCCGCCGGGCTGACGGCCGGCCAGACCTTCTCCAAGATCCTCACGGCGCTGGTCAACAGCCGCGGCGACGGCTGTCCCCGGGACGTCCGCATGCTCGTCGACGGCGACGTGGACTTCGCGGTGGTGGAGGTCGAGCGCTGGGCCGAGTCGATGGCCCGGTTCACCTCCCCGTGGCTCGGCGAGCTGGTGGCGATCGAGGTCACCACGCCCGACGCCGGGACCGGGCGCGGCCCGGGGGCGCTGCGGCGCCGGGCCCACCCGACGCGGACCGAGCTGGCCCGGCTGGGGGTGCCCTGCTACGTCCTGGTGGACCGCGCGCCGGACGTGGCCGAGGCCTACGTGTTCGCGAAGCCGGACGTGGAGGCGGGCCGGTTCACGAGGTCCGACACCGTCGCGTTCGGAGAGGCGTTCCGGCTGCCGGAGCCGATCGGCGTGACGGTGTGCACGGCGGGCTGGCGCGCCTGGGACACGGCCGAGGAAGGCCTGGTCGAGGGCCTCATTCCCGGCCCTCGCCGCTAGGCGACCGATTTCCGGGGGGGTATCGGTGCGCCATCCCCCGTACGGCGCTATCCCCCGTACGGCGCTATCCCCCGTACAGCCGCTGCATCGCGTAGGCCGTCATCTGCTCGATGGCCTTCGCGTCGAACACGATGCGGTGCTCGCCCTCGATGTCCAGCACGATGCCGTAGCCGGTGGGGAGCAGGTCGAGGACCTCGCCGCCGGTCACGGTGAAGAACCGGGACTCCTCGCCGGAGTAGGCGCGCAGCTCCGCGAGCGAGCTGAACATGGGGATGACGGGTTCGGGGGTGTCGTGCAGGGCCAGGAAGCCCGGCTGTTCACCGCGGGGGCAGTAGATCTTGGCGCTGTTGAAGACGGTGTAGAAGTCTTCGGGGCCCATCACTCCGCCGGTGAACGCCCGGATCGCGTCGCTGAGCGGGGCGCTGGCCACCTGCGACGGCGGGGGGTCCTGGGGATAGCCGTACACGCGGAGAGAGCCTACCCGCCGGGCCCGGGGTGGTGCACGGGGCTCGCGTGATCCACCTCACCGACCTCATGGCGGAATCGAGCCGGACTCGGGCTTGCGGCTAGTTACCAGTGGGTAGCATCCTGGTGGGAGTCTTTATTACTGATGAGTACGACCGGAACGCAACCCTGAGCCGGTCCGGGACCACGGGAGCCACGGCGATGAGCCACTACAAGTCGAACCTCCGCGACATCGAGTTCAACCTCTTCGAGGTGCTGGGGCGGGGCGAGGTGTACGGGACCGGCGACTACGCCGACATGGACGTCGACACCGCCAAGTCCGTCCTGGCCGAGGTGGAGCGCCTCGCCGTGGACGAGCTGGCGCCGAGCCTGGTCGACTCCGACCGCAACCCGCCGATCTACCACCCCGAGACGTTCAGCGCGACGCTGCCCGAGAGCTTCAAGCGCTCGTACAAGCAGTTCATGGACGCCGAGTGGTGGCGGCTGGGCCTGCCGGTCGAGCTCGGGGGGACGCCGACGCCGCGCACGCTGCGCTGGGCGGTGGCCGAGCTGGTGCTCGGGGCCAACCCGGCGATCTGGATGTACACCTCCGGCGCCGACTTCGCGACGGTGATCTGGAACCTGGGCACCGAGGAGCAGCGCAAGGTCGCGGCCCGGATGGTCGAGGGCCAGTGGGGCTCCACCATGGTGCTCACCGAGCCGGACGCCGGCTCGGACGTCGGCGCCGGGCGGACCAAGGCGGTGCGGCAGGACGACGGCACCTGGCACATCGACGGCGTGAAGCGGTTCATCACCTCGGGCGAGCACGACCTGTCCGAGAACATCGTCCACCTGGTGCTGGCCCGGCCCGAGGGCGCCGGCCCCGGCACCAAGGGGCTGTCGCTGTTCATCGTGCCGAAGTTCGACTTCGACTGGGAGACCGGCGAGCTCGGCGAGCGCAACGGCGCCTTCGTCACCAACGTCGAGCACAAGATGGGCCTGAAGGCCTCCACCACGTGCGAGGTCACCTTCGGCCAGCACGGCGTGCCGGCCAAGGGCTGGCTCGTCGGCGAGGTGCACGACGGCATCGCGCAGATGTTCAACATCATCGAGTTCGCCCGGATGATGGTCGGCACCAAGGCCATCTCGACCCTGTCCACGGGCTACCTGAACGCGCTGGAGTACGCCAAGTCCCGGGTGCAGGGCGCGGACCTCACCACGCCGGGCAAGGACGCCCCGCGCGTCACCATCACCCACCACCCGGACGTGCGCCGCTCGCTGATGACGCAGAAGGCGTACGTCGAGGGCATGCGCGCCCTGGTGCTCTACACCGCGACGTTCCAGGACGACGTCGAGGTGGCCCGGGCCGCCGGCGAGGAGAACAAGCACGCCGAGCGGATGAACGACCTGCTGCTGCCGATCGTGAAGGGCTACGGCTCGGAGAAGTCGTACGAGCAGCTGGCGCAGGCGCTCCAGATCTTCGGCGGCTCCGGCTTCCTGCAGGAGTACCCGCTGGAGCAGTACATCCGGGACGCCAAGATCGACTCGCTGTACGAGGGCACGACGGCCATCCAGTCGCTGGACCTGTTCTTCCGCAAGATCGTGAAGGACGGCGGCGTGGCCATCAACGCGCTGAACGAGGAGATCGCCAAGTTCCTGGCCACCGGCCCCGGCGGCGAGCAGCTGGCCAACGAGCGCGCGCTGCTCACCGCGGCGCAGGGCGAGCTCGGCGCGATGCTGAAGGCGATGCTGGACAAGGCCGGCGAGTCGCTGTCCGACCCCCAGCAGCTGTACGTGGTGGCGCAGAACACCGTGCGCTTCCTGTTCGCGCTGGGCGACGTCATCGTGGCGTGGCTGCTGCTGCGCCAGGCGACCGTGGCGCAGGCCGCGCTGTCCGGCGGCGCCGCCGAGCGGGATGTGCCGTTCTACACCGGCAAGATCGCCGCCGCGCAGTTCTTCGCCCGCAACACGCTGCCGCTGCTGGCGGCGCAGCGGGCGATCGTCGAGGCGACCGACAACGCGCTGATGGACGTGCCGGAGGAGGCGTTCTAAGCCTCTTCGCAATTCACGCGACCGCCCCTACTCTTCGCCGACATGGCGAGAGTAGGGGCGGTTCTGCGAGTCGCGGTACGGACCGTCGGCGAACTGCTGGTCACGTTCTCGGTCGTGATGGCCTTGTTCATGGTGTATCAGCTCTATTACACGAACCTGGTCGGTCGGCAGCTGATGGACGACGAAGTCAGTGCGCTGCATAAACAGTGGAGTACGGGCGCGGCCGCGGCTCCGGCCGCCGTGCCCGTCGCGGTGGCGTCGTCGCCCGCGGATCCCGGGCCCGGGCCCGCGAGTGCGCCGTCCTCGGCGCCGGCCTCCGGGGCGACCGCTGCGGGGACCACTGTGGCGATCCTCCACATCCCGCGCCTGGGCACCGGCGCCGACACCTCGGGCACCCCGGTCCTGGAGGGGGTCGGCCTGGACGTGCTGAACAAGGCCGCGGGCCACTATCCCGGCACGGCGCTGCCCGGCCGACTCGGCAACTTCGCGGTCGCCGGCCATCGCAAGACCCACGGCGAGCCCTTCCGCCACCTCGACGAACTGCGGGCCGGGGACCTGGTCACCGTCGAGACCGCGACGGCCTGGTACACCTACCGGATCGACACCGGCCCGGTGATCGTGGCGCCGTCGGACGTCGATGTGGTGGACGCGGTGCCCGGCCGCCCCGGCGCCGCGCCGACCGGGAGTCTCATCACCCTGACGACGTGCGATCCGTGGTGGTCCTCCACCCGGCGGATGATCGTGACCGGGCATCTGCTCTCGTCACGGCCCCGCCCATGACTATTGACACTCCGTCAGATCCTGTCGTCAATGGCTAGGCCGTTCGAACGGCCAGTCGATGTCAGGAGGCATTCATGGATCACCCGGACCACTACTCGGACCCCCCGGACCACCCCTATCACCGAAGCAGACGTCTGCGACGGCGCGCGACCGCGCTCGGCGGCGTGGCCGCCGGCATCGCGGTGACGATCGCCGCGTCCGCCCCGGCGGCGAGCGCCGACCCGGTCGACGTCGGCTACGGCGGCTGCACGAGCAGCAACTCGGCACTGGCGACACCGCCGCCGGACTACACCACGCGAGTGACGCTGACCCCGCAGGGCAGCGGGTTCCAGGCCGGTAAGCCGATCACCATCACCTGGCACTACTCGGAGTCCACGGCGCCGCCGCCGCAGGGCATCCCGGCGAAGAACGTGGCCACGGCCAAGGGCACGATCCTGATCGGCGGCGCGGCCACGAGCACGGTCGTCACCGGGGCGTCGGCGGCGTTCCCGCCGGACGTCGTGCCGGTGGGCGGGAAGTTCCAGATCCCTGATATGACCGCCACCTTCACGCCGTCGACTGCCGGGACCTACATCCTCACGCCGGGGGACAACGAGCAAGACGCGAACCTCGGCTCGCTGACCCTGGTTATCAAGTGCAAGGCCAGCGGCGCCAAGACAGCCGCGACGATCACCGTGGCGGCGGGTGCGCCGGGAGCGGCGTCATCGAGTTCTGCGACGGCGGCCACGGCCGCCACGACCACCACGTCGACGCTGACGACGCTGCCGCACACCGGGTTCGACGGCCGGTGGATGGCGGGGGCGGCGGGGCTGGCGGCGGTGGTCGGGGCCGGGGGCCTGGCCGCCGCGCGGCGCCGGAGCGGGAGCCACGGCTGAGGCCGGACCCGGCTTTCGAACGTGCGTATTGACTTCCCAAGAACCCTGGCCATGAATAGCTGACACTCCATCAGATCAGGTGCACGACAACCCATCCCTGCGGGCCGCCGGCCCGTGGGTTTGTCACCCCCCGGCACGGAGAGGGCACCATTCCAGTGAGACACAGACCCACCTCGAGACACAGATCCACGTCCAGACGGGCCGCGGTGCTGTCCGGGACGCTCGCGGCGGCCGTCGCCACCGTGACCGCCCTGGCCCCCGCGGCCTCGGCCGGAACCACCACGGTGAACTACACCGGCTGCACCAGCAACAACCCGGCGCTGGCCGCGCCGCCGCCGGACTACAGCTCGCAGGTGACGCTGACCACCTCCGCGAGCACCGTGTCCGTCGGCTCGCCGGTCACCATCACCTGGCACTACTCGATCTCCACGGCGCCCGCGCCGACCGGGATCCCGATCGCCGACGCCGCCACCGCGAAGGCGAAGATCGTCGTCGGAGGGGCCGGCAGCGGCACCGTCGACACCGCCTCGTCGGCGGCGTTCCCGCCGGTCGCGGTGCCGGCCGGCGGCACCTTCCAGATCCCGGACTTCACCGCGACGTTCACGCCCACGAGCACCGGCACGTACACCTTCACGCCGGGCGACAACGAGCAGGACGTGGCGCAGTTCGGAGTCGTGATCCAGTGCACCGCGAGCGGGGCCGGGCCGGCGGCGAGCATCACCGCCACGAACGCCTCCGGCGCGGTGTCGGCCAAGCTGGTCCGCCCCGGGGCCACCGAGAACTTCACCGGGGCCGGCTGGATCGCCGGGGAGACCGTGACGCCGTCGTTCAAGGACAGCGCGGGCACCGTCACCACGGGCCCGGCCCTCACCGTCCCGGCAGACGGCGCCGTCTCCGGGTCGATCGGTATTCCGGCCGCCGCCGCCACCGGCGCCGGCCAGGTCGTCCTGACCGGGTCCACCAGCGGGGCGATCCCGGTCGCGGTCACCGTCCTCGGACAGCCCACCATCGCCGCCGCGCCGAACTCCGGCGGTCCCGGCACCCTGGTCGGCGTCTCCGGGCACGACTGGGACCCGAACGCCACCGTCGCGGTCAGCGGCGTGGACGCGGCCAACAACCCCGTCGGCGCTCCGGTGATGCTGAGCACCGACGCCAACGGCGTGCTGTCCGGCACGTACACCGTGCCGAGTGGCGCGATCGCGGCCATCGGTGGCGCGGAGATCGTGAACGGCGCGCCCAGCACCACGCTGCGCGCGGCCACCGCCTTCACGTTCGCCAACAACTCCTGCACCGCGGACGCGGCCGGCGCGGCGGTCTCGGCCAAGGGCACCTGCTCCATCCCGCAGGGGGCGAACATCGCCGTCACCGGCGGGCCGTTGCAGATGGCGGAGAACACCGGCGCGGTGACCTTCCCGGGCGTGACGCTCGACGGCACCGTGCACAACCAGCCCGGCGCGCTCCAGCAGATCGACGTCCAGGACTTCCGCGGCACCACCAACGGCTGGGTCCTGAACGCCACCATGTCGGACCTGGCACTGACCGGCGGGCCCTACGGGAACCAGGGTGCCGCGCCGATCCCGGCCGGGAACGTCAGCGCCGCCGGCCTGACCTGTGCCGGCAACCCGGCGGGGACGCAGCCGTACCCGTCGACGCCGACGGCCGGCTCCGGCGGGGCGCTGGACCCGAACACCGCGATCACGCTGTGCTCGCAGGCGGCCGGGGGCACCAACCCGCCGACCGTCACCGGCGGCGACTTCCTGGTCGGCGCCGCGCTCACCCTGAAGGTCCCGGCCTACGTGCTCCAGGGCACCTACACCGGCACCGTCACCATCTCCCTGCAATAGCCGGTCCGCCGCGCTGATTCGGGGAACCGCAGGCGGCTTCCGTGGGGCGAGGTCCATTCGCCCCACGGAAGCCACTGCCATCAGTACCACACCGACCACACCGCCGGAGCGTGGAGGAGATCATGGTGGGGAACAGCGTGGGCCGGCGCGGAACCCGTCGAGCCGCCGGTCTGCTCGCCGCGGCGCTGGCCGCCGGGGCGCTCGTCGCCGCCGGTGCCGGGCCGGGCTTCGCGCTCGGGCCGAGTCCTTCCCCCGCGCCGCCGGGCTCGTCGCCGAGTGCCGGCCAGAACGATCCCTCCCGGGCGGCGCACCCGAACGACTCGTGGTGGGTGCAGCCCGCGCCGAGCGCCGGCGCCGCCGGCGACTCCCGCCAGTACTTCATCCTGGAAGGCCGCCCCGGCACCACGCTCCAGGACGGCCTGGCCATCTCGAACTACACCGACCACCCGATCACGTACTACGTCTACGGCGCCGACGGCTACAACACCCCGAAGGACGGCCAGTTCGCCTTGCGGGACCACGGCTATCCGATGACCGGCGTCGGGACCTGGATCCGGCCGGCGTTCCCGACCGTGACCGTCCCGGCGCGCACGTCGACCGTGGTCCCGGTCACCGTCGTCATCCCCGCCGACGCGACCCCCGGCGACCACGTCGGCGGGGTCTCCGGCATGGACAGCGCCGTCGAGGCCGTGCAGCAACAAGGCAATGTGCGCGTGGGTATCAAGCGAGTGGTCGCGGCGCGGCTCTATTTGCATGTCGACGGCGCGACCATGGGCGGTCTGACCGTCACCGGACTCAAAGTCTCCGGATCGGCTTCGTTCCCCGCCTATGTGCGCGACAGTGACGGCATCGTTACTGCGACAGTCACCAATAGCGGCAATCTTCTCCAGACTCCGAAAGCGCATCTTCGCGCCACCGGAATGTTCGGCACTCTCATCGACAAGACTGTTCAACTGCCGCAGATACTCCCTGGACAGAGCATCGACTTCGCCCAAGTGTGGAAAAACCTGCCGCCATTCGAAATCGGCACGGTTCATCTGGACGTCACCGACGACACCGTGGCGCCGGCGGTCGCGTCCTCCGCGTCGGCGTCGCTGACGTTCGTCCCGTGGCTCACGATCCTGCTGGTGGCGCTGGTCGTGGCCCTCGCCGTCGCGGCATATGTGTTCTGGCGCCGCCGCGGCGACCCGCCGCCGGTCCGTCGCACCCGTCGCACCCGTCCCGGCCGTCCCTCGCCTGCCAACCGGAGCGGCTCCGGCGGACAGCGGCAGACCTCGAAGGCCGCGGCACCTTGATGCGAAGGCTGCTGGTGGCGGCCGCGACCGCGGCGGCGGTGCTGGGCTGCGCGGCGTTCACGGCGGGCCCGGCACCCGCGATGGCGGCGCTGACGCTCTCAAAGAGCACCGCGAAGGTGGGGGAGCGCCTGACCGTCACCGGCAGTGGTTTCCCTGCCGGGGCTCGCTTGCAGGTGGAAGTCTGCGGCATCGGCGGATCGTCGAACTCTTGCGCCATCGGCGCCGCGGTGCTCGCCACCACCGACGCCTTCGGCGGCTTCCACCAGAACCTGCTGGTGACCGAGCCGCCGACGCCGTGCCCCTGCACCGTGCACGCGGCGCCCTACGGCGGGGCGACCGCCGATCCCGTCGACACCGCGATCGCCATCCCTGGCCTGCGCTTCTTGCCCGAGGCCGCACAGCAGGCCGCAGGCAACCTGAAGCTGCTGGACGCCACCGCGGACGACGATTCGCCGTTCCTGACCCGGATCGGCGCCGACGGTTCGGCCCGCGTCACGCTGACCTTCGGCAACCTGGGCGGCGGCCCGGCCGGGGACCCCGGCGTCGCTCTCACCCTGGCCCGCGGCGGCGAGCAGGTCGGGCGTTATCCGGTCGCCTGGACCGGCGGCCCGCTGCCGGTCGGGCAGCGGCGCCGGCTGGTCTACGAGGTGCCCTTGCCGGGCGGCTGGTTCCGCGACTACGAGATCGGCGTGGAGCTGGGGACCGACGGCGGCGCCGTCAAATCGCTCACCGCCCGGACCCTGCCGGCCTCCGTGCGGCCGTGGGGCGAACTGGTCGCGCCGGCCGCCCTCGCGGTGGGGCTGTTGTGCCTGTTGGCGGGCCGGAGAAGGCACTACAGGGCCGTGGCGGCCCTTCCGGTACGGGAAGGCGCGGTGCCCGGCCGGCGCAGCGGTGCGGCCGTTCCAGGGCCGTTCTCGGCGGTGGAGGCGGCGACTCTCGGGATCGTGGTGGCGCCGGACCCCGGCGGTGCGACGGCTGAGGCCCCTGAGACGGGACCGGCGACGGCGCTTGCGACGCTTGAGACTTCTGAGACTGTTGGGAATGAGAGCCCTTAACGCAGCCGCTCCGCCAGGTCCCGCGCCACCGACGCGGCCCGCACGCCGTAGTCCGAGCCGTACAGCGCCGCGTGCACCAACAGCGGGTGCAGCTGGTGCAGCGGAACCCGCTCCTGCCAGCCGTCGGCCAGCGGGTGGACCTCGTCGTAGGCCGCGATGATCCGGTCCAGATACGGCGGCGGGAACAGCGCCAGCATCGCCAGATCGGTCTCCCGGTGCCCGCCGTGCGCCGCCGGGTCGATGAACCAGCCCTCGCCGCGCCCGTCCCACAGGATGTTGCCGCTCCAGGCGTCCCCGTGGATGCGCGAGGGGCGTTCCTCCTCGCCGGCCAGGAAATCGATACGGGTGCACACCTCTTCGATCACCTGTGCGCCGTCGGAATCCAGGTGGCCGCGATCGCGCGCCAGCTTCACATAGGGCATCACCCGGCGCTCGGCGTAGAACGTCGCCCAGTCCTCGGTGGCCTTGTTGTCCAGCGGGAGCACCGCGATGTAGCCGGGCCACTCGGCGCCGAAACTGTGCGCGCCCCGGGCGTGCAGGGACGCCAGCCGCCGGCCGAACTCCTCCGCGCCGTCGGGCGTCGGGCGCCCCGGCGCCACCCAGGACGTCACCAGGATGTCCTCGGCCACGCCGAGCACCTCGGGCACGCGCACCCCGCCGGACAGGCCGTCGGCGCCGACCGCCTCGCGCAGCCAGCGCAGACCCCTGGCCTCGGCGTCGAAATACCCCGGGCCGGCCACCTGCGCGGCGTCGTCCAATGTCTTGACGAACGCGGCCCCGCCGCTGAAGAACTGTATGCGGTACGTCTTGCCGAAGGAGCCGCCGCCGATGGCGGCCACGCCGAGCACGGCCCTGTTCAACAGGGCGGCCACGCGGTCCGCGACAGTACTCGCCATATGGCGATCGTAGCCGCAGGTGGTGGCCCCGGCGGTGCCCCGCCACCACTGTTTCCTGCGGTTCAGCGCTTGACGTCGTCCGGAAGCATCGCGTTCAGCGCGATCGACACCACGCTGATCACCAGCGCGCCCAGCAGTGCCGACCCGAACCCGTCGACGTGGAACCGCACCTGGAAGTGCTCGCAGATCTTGGACGTCAGCCCCAGCATGAGCGCGTTCACCACGAAGGTGATCAGTCCCAGGGTGAGGATGAAAAGCCCGAACGTGGCTATCTGCACGAGAGGCTTGACCAGCGTGTTCACCGCGGCGAAGATGACCGCGACGACAAGCACCGTGAGCACCTTCTGCTTGGTCGCGTCCGGGGCGCCGGGATCCGTCTGGATCGCGACGCCGGACACCACCAGCGTGGTGACCCACAGGGCCACGCCGTTGATCCCGATCTTCAGCAGGAGTTTCTTCACGCGCGCATGCTCGCACGCCCCCACCGGGGCCGTCGAGGGGTTCGCCGAAGACGCTTTAGGAATCAACGACGGAACATCAGCAGGACACCGGAGCGCCCGGACGGACACCCTCCGCAGTTCCGGATGCGCCCACAGTGGCGTAAGAGGACTTCGAGAGGACTCGCGGGTCACGGTACGGATAGAGGTTTCTAAGAAATCGACCACCGATGGCGCACACAATGCCCTGTACCCGTACTCTGGCAAGCAGACGGTGACTGGATTCCGTCATCGTCCACTGATGTCGCCTGATCGGCGGATGCAGAGGGCTGGTTTCACGCCTGGCTATCAGGGTCGGTATCCCACGAACGGCCCTGAATTGGTTCATGAAGGGTTTTGCCGGATATGCTCACACCATGACTGCGGTGGAACAGCGGCTCGGCCACAAGGTCAAGAGCCTCGAACAGGAACTCAGCGGGGCCAAGGACGCCGTGCTTCGGCCGATGGGCGTGACGGTCCCCCAGTACACAGCCCTGCTCGTCATCAATGACGAGCCCGGTATCAGCGGCGCCGAGCTCGCTCGGCGTTGCCTGGTCACGCCCCAGACGATGACCACGGTCCTCGGCAACCTGACCCTCAAGGGCTATATCGAGCGCCGCTCGGTGCCCGGCCAGGGTCGTGCCATGGAAACCACGATCACCGCCGCCGGCAAGCGGATCCTGGCCAAGGCCGACAAGGAGGTGCTGGCCGTCGAGAAGACGCTGGCCGGCACCATGGCGGTCAAGGACCAGGCGACCTTCGCCAAGCTCCTGGACCAGGCGCGCGCCCCCTTCACCAAGGAGGAGGCCGCCCCCAAGCCGGTCCAGCGGGCTACCCGCACCACGGCGAAGAAGACCGCCAAGAAGGCCCCGGCCAAGAAGGTCGCGGCGGCCAAGGCCGCCCCGGCGAAGAAGGCCGCCGCCAAGAAGACCGTCAAGAAGGCGGCCGTCAAGAAGACGACCGCCAAGAAGACGGCCAAGAAGACCGCACGCTGATCCCCCCACGGCTCAACGTACGGCGACAAACCTGAAGATCCCTGCTATTTGGGCCCGGCGCGCGAAGCGTCGGGCCCGAGGATTGCGGGGGTCTTTTTTTGCTTCCGCACATCAGTGCATTGTTCGCACATCAGCACATTGAAGAACACCCGCCCCACGCATCTCAGTAGTCACACATACCCCGTGTGCCTCACAGAACCCACCAGTCCCACCCAAGCGGCCCGCGACCCGTTGCGCTTGCCAACGCGACATATCGCGTGGTTACCTGGGAACTGAAGCCCCGTCCACGGCGTTGAGTGGGATAGGAGCAAGGGGTCTCGTTGGCGACAAGGACAAGGTGGGGTCGCATATGTCGTTCTGGATCAAGTGGGTCGCCCTCCCGGTGGCGGGAGTCCTCGTCGCGTTCTGGGTGATCTCGGCGATCGTGCACGCCATCGTGGGTTCGCTGCTCACGCTCGCCGTGGTGGCCGCCGCAGCCGGCGCTCTGTACTGGGGCTACAACAAGGTCATGATGGAGATCCCGGCCTACCGCCGGAAGAAGCTGCGCGACAAGCAGCGCAAGGGCCTCTACTAGACCCTGGCCGAGCGACGAGAAGGCTCCGCGCCGAAGACGCGCCAAGGATTGGTGAGACCCGCCTCCGGCGGGTCTCACTTTCGTCGTTCCCCACCCGCGGCCGGCTTACTCCCGGCCGACGAAGACCATCGGCGGCGCGGCTCCCCGCACCACGAAACGCTCGGCGGAACATCCGCCGAGCGTCTCCCTGTGCACTGTGCGTTGCGTTTTGCGCCGCCCCGTGCCGGCGCTAATCGCTGTTGACCACTATTCGCTGATCACCACCGCGTCCTTCTGCGGCCCCGCGGTCGCGGCCACGCCGTTGACGTTCTGCGCGCCCGGGTCCGGCAGAGTCCTGCGCAGCGCCTGGTCGCCCATCGCGGCCAGCATCTGGCGGGCCAGACCCAGCCCGGTCCCGCCCATGGTCAGGGCTTTGCCAAAGACATCGGTCACGCCGTCGGCGCCGTTGAGCAGCACCATGTGCTCGACGTTCTCGAACGACTTCGCCCCGGCGGCGACCACCATCGGCAGCTGCGCGACCAGCTGCTGGGTGATGACAGCCTCCTGATGCTCGGCCAGCGCCTCGCCCCGCGCCTTGATGGCCTCGGCCTCGGCCAGCCCCTGGGCCTGGGCCGCGGCGGCCGTCGCGAGTCCCTTGGCGCGGATGGCCTCGGCCTCGGCCAGGCCCTCGGCCTTGCGGGACTCGGCGTCGGCCAGTCCGCGCGCCCGCCGGGCCTCGGCGTCGGCGAGCGCCTGCGCCTGCGCGGCGTCGGCCGAGGCCTGTCCCAGCGAGCGCTTCGCCTGGGCCTGGGCCTCCGCCTCGGCCCGCACCCGGGTGGCCTCGGCGCCGGCGCGCAGCTCGGTCTCCCGGGCGTGCGCCTCGGCCTCGTGGACCTTCGCCTCCCGTTCGGCCTGGGCCTGCGTCACGGTCTCGTAGGCCCGCGCGTCCGCCGGCTTGCGGACCTCGACCTGGAGCTGCTGCTCCTTGCGGTGGGCTTCGAGCTCGGCGACCTTCGTCTCCTGGACGACGACCTCCTGGCGGGACTGCGCGTCCGCCAGCGGTCCGGCCTGCCGGGCCCGGGCCTGGGCCTGCTCGACCTCGGCCTGGTACCCGGCCTGCTGGATGCTCGTGTTCCGCATCGCCTCGGCCTTGCGGGCGTTGGCCACCGCCTCGGCCTCGGTCGCGCTCTGGTCCGCGGCGGCCTGCGCGATGCGGGCGTCCCGGGTCACCGCGGCGGCGTGCGGCGCCGACAGGGCCTTGATGTACCCGGTCGGGTCCCCGATCTCCTCGATCTGCAAGGAGTCGATGATCAGCCCCAGCTTCTCCATCTCGGTCCCGCTGGTGGCCCGGGTCTGCTCGGTCAACCGCTCCCGGTCGCCGATCATCTCCTCGACGGTCAGGCCGCCCACGATGGAGCGCAGGTGTCCGGCGAAGATGTTGTGGACGCGGGTCCCCATCTGGCTCTGCTGGTCCAGGAACCGCCGCGCGGCGTTGGCGATGGACGCGTGGTCGTCGCCGACCTTGAAGATCACGACGCCCTTGACGTGCAGGGGGATCCCCTGCCGGGTCACGCATTCGACGTCCAGCTCCGAGGCGTTCAGGTCCAGCGAGAGCCGCCGTACCACCTGCACCCCGGGGATGACGAAGTTGCCGCCGCCGGTGACGATGCGGAATCCCAGCCCGTCCGACCCGGCCCCCCGGTGCCGGCGGCCGGAGACGATCAGCGCCTGGTTCGGCTCGGCGACCCGCCACATGGACTTGAACAGGACGACGACCACTACTACGACGAGGAGTACGGCTCCCCCGATGACGTACGGAACGGTAGACACCGTTCACATCCTTCCCGTGCGGCCTCCGTACCTTGCGGAGTGCCAAGGCATGTTCTACTCCCGGCGCCGAACACTGAGAACGGGTTGGACGTTTGCATCGCGCTTGCGTTTCTCACGCCTCACTCACGGCGGGAACATGCATGTCTCACGCATGTTCCCGGCCCGGATCCGCGTTACATCAACGGCTCCACGTAGACGGTGCGCGGCGCGTGGTATTCGACCACGATCACCAGCGCGCCCTTCGGAATCTCCTCGTCGGGTGTCAGCGAGTAGGCATGAAAAGCCTCGGTCCCACCGCGCACCTGCACCATCACTTCGCCGACCAGCCCCGGCGCGATCCGCCCCGTGACCCGCCCCTGCTTGCCGATCATCGTGCTCCAGGCTCTTACGGATCCGTTGGTTCCCTCGGGCGATTGACGACGATCACGGTACGCGCGCTACGGTGTCGGTGAAACCACATACACGCGGGAGCTCGGGCGAACCGGGCTGAGAGGACGGCTGGCGCCGTCGACCGCCGAACCTGTTCGGGTAATGCCGACGTAGGGAGCGCCGTGATGACGGCTGTCAATGATGTGCCCGTGTCCTCGGAAACCGCCGGAACCGCCGGAATCGCCGAAACCGCGGGTGCGTCCGCTTCGCGCAAGACCTACCTTTCCTCTCCCGTCCGCTCCGACCTCCGGGTCCCGATGCGCGAGGTGCTCCTGACCAACGGCGGCTCGGTGGTGCTCTACGACACCTCCGGGCCTTACACGGACCCTGATACACGCACCGACGTCCGCTTCGGCCTGCCCGCGCTCCGCGCCGCCTGGATCGCCGAACGCGCCGACACCGAAACGTACGAAGGCCGCGTCTGGCACCCGGCCGACGACGGCCTGAAGGACACCGACCTCCGCAACCTCGACGCGGTCTTCTCCGGAGGCCGCAAACCGTTGCGGGGCACCGGTCCGGTCACCCAGCTCGCCTATGCCCGGCGCGGCGTCGTCACCGCCGAGATGGAGTACATCGCGGTCCGGGAGGGGCTGTCCCCGGAGTTCGTCCGGACCGAGGTCGCCGCCGGGCGCGCGGTGGTCCCGGCCAACGTGAACCACCCCGAGGCCGAGCCGATGATCATCGGCCGGCACTTCCTGACCAAGGTCAACGCCAACATCGGCAACTCGGCGGTCACCTCCTCGATCGAGGAGGAGGTCGACAAGATGGTGTGGGCCACCCGCTGGGGCGCCGACACGGTGATGGACCTGTCGACCGGCCGGAACATCCACACCACCCGCGAGTGGATCATCCGCAACAGTCCGGTCCCGATCGGCACCGTCCCCATCTACCAGGCGCTGGAGAAGGTGAACGGCAAGGCCGAGGACCTCACGTGGGAGGTCTTCCGCGACACCGTGATCGAGCAGTGCGAGCAGGGCGTCGACTACATGACGATCCATGCCGGCGTGCTGCTCCGCTACGTGCCGCTGACCGCCAAGCGCAAGACCGGGATCGTCTCGCGCGGCGGCTCGATCATGGCGGCCTGGTGCCTGGCGCACCACGAGGAGAACTTCCTGTACACGCATTTCAGGGAGCTGACAGAGATCCTGGCGCGCTACGACGTCACCTACTCGCTCGGCGACGGCCTGCGGCCCGGCTCCATCCACGACGCCAACGACGAGGCCCAGTTCGCCGAGCTCACGACGCTCGGCGAGCTGTCGAGGATCGCGCGCGAGCTGGACGTTCAGGTGATGATCGAGGGCCCCGGCCACGTCCCGATGCACAAGATCAAGGAGAACGTCGAGCTCCAGATGGAGCTCTGCGACGAGGCGCCGTTCTACACCCTCGGTCCGCTGACGACCGACATCGCCCCCGGCTACGACCACATCACCTCGGCGATCGGCGCGGCGATGATCGGGTGGTTCGGCACCGCGATGCTCTGCTACGTCACGCCGAAGGAGCACCTCGGCCTGCCGAACCGGGACGACGTCAAGCAGGGCCTGATCGCCTACAAGATCGCCGCGCACGCCGCCGACCTGGCCAAGGGCCACCAGGGCGCGCAGGACTGGGACGACGCGCTGTCCGACGCCCGGTTCGAGTTCCGCTGGGAGGACCAGTTCAACCTGGCACTGGACCCGGACACCGCACGGGCCTACCACGACGAGACGCTGCCGGCCGCGCCGGCGAAGACCGCGCACTTCTGCTCGATGTGCGGCCCGCACTTCTGCTCGATGCGGATCACCCAGGACGTGCGCCGCTATGCCGAGGAGCAGGGCATCGGCGCCGACGAGGCGCTGGCCGCCGGGATGGCGGCGAAGTCGGCGGAGTTCGCCGCCTCGGCGCACGAGGGGGTGTATCTGCCGGTCGTCGACTGAGCCGGTCCGCACGGCTTGGAACGGGGCGGCTTGGAACAGGGCGGCGTCGAACAAGGCGGCGTAGAACAGGGCGGCGTAGAACAGGGCCCGCGTTCACGGGAGGTGAAGCCGGTGAATGCGGGCCCTGTCATGTGCCGACGGCGACCCACCCTACACGCTCGGAGGTTGATGTCATGGTGTTGGCGGGCGAACGGACTATTTCGGCTGGTTGAAAACCGTTGCCCGCCCCGGTGTCCCGGGTGAGGCTGGGCCCATGACAACCGATTCCGCGTGGACGGCGCCGACGATCGTGCGGCGTGAGAACGTGCCGGCCGACACCGAGCGCGAGACCCTGGACCGCTACCTGGACTGGCACCGCGAGACCCTGCTGTGGAAATGCGGCGGCCTCACCGGCGCCGCGCTCGCCTCCCGGCCGCTGACCACCACCGGGCTGTCGCTGCTCGGACTGCTGCGGCACATGGCGCTGGTCGAGCGCTGGTGGTTCCGGGTCCGCTTCGGCGGCGACGAGACGCTGGACCAGATCTACTGCACCGACGACAACCCCGACGGCGACTTCGACGACGGCACCGCGGAGTCGGCCGAGGCGGACTACGGGATTTACCTCGCGGAGGTCGCCCTGGCCCGGCAGGAGGTCCAGGGACGCGGGCTCGACGAACTGTTCCAGGGCCGCAAGCACGAGCTCACGGTGCGCTGGCTCTACCTGCACATGATCGAGGAGTACGCACGCCATCTGGGGCACGCCGACCTGCTGCGCGAAGCCATCGACGGCTCGACGGGGGACTAGGGCCGCCCTTCGTGCGCCGGCCCACCCGCATCGGCGAAGCACTAGGAGAAGCCCGGATCCGCGACCTCCCCGGCCCAGCAAGACTTGTCATCAAGCGGTCGGGATCCACGGGATTCCAGTTCTGGGGGAGGAGCGTTCTGATGAAGAACATGCGGATGGCGTGGACCGCCGCTGTCGCGGCCGGCGTCGTGGTCCTGGGGGGCTGCGGAGGCAGTGGGACCGTGGGGACGGCCCGGTCGGGTGGGGGGACGGGGCCGGTCGGTGGTGCTGGCCCGGGGGGTGCGGGCACCACCGACCGGTCCGGGGGGACGGCTGACGCCGCCGAGGCCTCGGGGGCTTCGACGGCTGCGGGCTCGCCGTCCGGGGGGAGCCCGGCCGGGTCGGCGAGCGGCGGGGCGTCGCCGTCGTCGGCCGCGGCCGGGTCGGGGGATCCGTGCGGGCTGGTCAGCGCGGCCGACGTGGCGCGGCTGGCCAAGATTCCGAAGGGCGCCGGGGGAGCGCCGTCGACCAAGCCGTCGCAGGACTCCGGGGGGAACCGGTACTGCTTGGTCAACGACGGCGAGGCGGATTCGGCCCAGGTGGGGATCGGGCCGATCACCAAGGAGGAGTTCGACCTGCAGAAGATGGATCCGGACAGCAAGGCGGTCGGCGGGCTCGGGGAAGAAGCCCTCTACTCGCCGTCCGACGGGATGCTGAAAGTCCTGAAGAACGGCAAGCTGCTGAGCGTCTGGGTCATCCACGGGGGCTTCGGCGGGGACGACCCGGCCACTTTGACCGAGGAGAAGGCGATCGCCCAGATCGCGGTCGGCCGGATGTGAGGCAGAGGCGGGTCTGCGATCCACCGGCGGTGCCGGCATCGGAAACGATGCCCGGTGCCGCCGGTGGGTTTTCCGGCGTCGGGCGGCGTTTCCCGAACCTCTCGGCGTCCCGGGCCGGGATCGGCCGCCCGGACGGCGCGGCTACTGTATCCCCATGCCAGTCCCCAGGCCCGAACCCCACGTCCCCGCGGCTCCCCGGCGTTCCCGGCGCGCGGGCCGTCCCCTCGCCGCGACGACGGCGTGCGCGGTCGCGGCCTTCGCCCTGGCGGCCTGCTCCAGCAGCACCTCCACTCCCCCGGCGGCGCCGCCGACCACGTCCGCCGCGACGCCCGCCACGCCGGCCACCGCCGGCGGCGGACCGCAGGGCTTGGCCGTCCCCGGCATCCCGGACCCCTGCGCCCTGCTTTCGGCCGACCAGGTCATCCAGGTCGCGCACATACCGGCCGGCGCCAAGTCCGGCGCGGTGGCCTCCAGCAGCGGCGGCCGCAGCTGCGCCTACAACTCCGGGCACCCGAGCGCAGCCACCATCTCCCTGACCGCCGTCACGAAGGCCGGCTTCGACGCCTTCCGGCAGACCATCCCGGCCGGCACCATCACCGACCTGCCCGGCCTGGGCCAGGAGGCGTACCGCAGCAGCCAGACGCCCGGGGTCGTCGACGTCTTCAAGAACGGGTTCGACCTGAACATCTCGGTCATCCACGCCGACAGCGACGCCAGCGCGTCGGCCGACGCCAAGGCGCTGGCGGTGCTGGTCGTGGCGAAGCTCTGAGGATTCGCTGAGGAACCGGCCGCGGAACCGGCCGGTTCCGGGTCCTGAGCCGAGCCCGGACCCCGAGCCGGGCCCGGATCTCGGGGCGGACCCGGTCCCCGGAAAAGCCGAAGCCGGCGGCGATCACCCTCGCCACCGGCCTCACTCCCGGCCCGAACCCGGCAAGGACCCGGCCCGGACCCGGCCCTACTTCTTCGAAGCCGACGCCGAGGGCGGCGCGGGCACCGCCGTCACCGGCGTCTGCGGCACCGGCGGCAGCCCCACGAGCGTGTTCCGGTACGCCACCACCTGGCCCCAGGCCCGCGCCTGCGCGTTAGCCGACGCCAGGTTCGGCGGCAGCCACAGGTCCTTGACGCTCTGGTCCGGGTAGCCCAGCGCCTTCAGATCGGCCTGGTCCGGCATCCACATCCGGGCCCCCGGCGCCGCGCTGCCCCCGGGGATGTCCCGGAGCTGGGTGTCCAGCGCGGTGTGGAACTTGGCGCCGTCGAGCCCGGAGTCGGTGTACAGCTTCGCCTCGGCGGTCTGCTGCTCGGGGGTGGCCGTGCCGCTCTGGCTCAGGTCCGGCACGTAGCCCAGCCAGGTGCCCGACCCGGTGGTGCGGCGGCTCGCCGCCGCCGGGAACCAGTAGTCGGCGCACGGGCCGGCGCAGGCGCCGGAGATGACCAGCGTCAGCTTGCGGTCGTGGATGGTGCGGGCGATGGCCAGGCCGTCGGCCAGATCGCCGCCGGTCACGGTGGCGCGCACGGACTTGGTGCCCGAGCCCAGCGCCGCGGCGAACTCCGCCGCGCTGCCCGGGGCCACGGTGCCGACCAGGGCGAGGGTGTCGCCGTCCTTGGTCCAGTGCCCGGGGGCGTGACCCTTGGTCACGACGTCGGCGGTGGGCAGGGCGCCGATCTTGTAGGGGTCCGGGCGGGGGGAGCTGGAGCAGCCGGCCAGGGTCGCGGCGGCGGTGGCCGCGGTCAGGGCCAGGGCGGCGCGCGCCGGGAACCCGCGGGAGGTCAGGAATCTGCGCATACCGCCCATACTGGCGCCGGGGGCGCCTCGGGGCGGGGAGACTCGCCGCCGGGTTTCAGCCCCGGGGGCGCGGCGGTATCGACGGCAGGGGACTGATCAGGCAGGGTCCGCCCAGGAACGTTCCGGTGTCCATGTTCACCGCGCGGCCCTCGGCGTAGATCATCGGGCCGGTGATGTCCTCGGCCGGGATGTCGAACACCAGCGGGATCGGGGAGTGGCCGTGCACGATCTGCGAACCGCCGAACTCGGCGAGGAACTCCAGCGCGTTGGTGCCGTCGTCGGCGAAGGCGAAGCGGGTGGTGACCAGGTGGGTAAGCCGGTCCCAGGCCTCCAGGTCGGTGTACTCGCGCAGGATCGACTGCACCGTGGCGTTCACCGTCGCGATGTCGCCGCCGAGCTCGCGGTACCCGACGGTGTCGGAGTGCACCAGCAGGTGGTCGTCGACCAGCGCCATGGCCGGCAGCGACTCCAGCCAGCGGGCGTGGTCCTCGGTCAGGGCCCGCAGGTCGCGGGGCTGGCCGCCGTTGCCCAGCCAGCGCTCCTGGAACTTGTCGGCGCCCGGGCCCGCGAGGCGGTACGACGCCAGCAGCATCACCTCGTGGTTGCCCAGCAGGCAGTCGACGCGGCCGCCGTGCTCCGGCGCCTGCCGCTGCAGGCGCATCACGGTGTCGATGACGCCGATGCCGTCCGGTCCGCGGTCGAACAGGTCGCCGAGGAACCACAGCCAGGCCGAGCCGGCGGCCCAGTCGCCGTCGATGTCGGTGATGCCGCTGCGGAACAGCGAGGCCTGCAACTGCTCGGCGCAGCCGTGCACGTCGCCGGTCACGTACACCGGACCGGCCGGGATCGGCCCCACGATGCCGACCGTGGTGTCCAGGTTCAGATCCATGGTGTCGTCGATCTCCAGGGTGATGGCCATGGGATCGGCTTCGGCGTTCGGCGGCGTCATGCAGGCCAGGCTAACGACAATGTGGCTTCTAGGTACACATCGGCGGTGGCGCGGGTTCGCCAATGCATGGTGGTAAGTGAATAGCTCTGCGTCGGGCAAGCACAACGGAGTACGGTCGGTAACGAGGAGTGTGGTCTTCAGTGGCGTGGAAAGGCACGGAGCCGAAGGGGGCCGCTGCCGGGAGCAGCCTGCGGGCGGTCGACACGAGCCTCCAGTCCGCGTGGGTGGCTCAGCGCAGGAAACACATCAAGGAATCCCTGTGGTGGGCCCTGCCGGCGGCGGCGGTGCTGGGAGTCCTCACCGCGGTGATGACCCGCCGGGGCTATTTCGGAGTGGGCTTCGCGGCGCTGGTGCTGCTGGCCCTGGCCGACCTCGCCTACACCAAGCCCGACCACGTCAGCCTGGCCGGGCGGCGCGCCTCCGGGGAGGCGGCCACCGCCAAGGCGATCAAGCCGTTGAGGTTCCAGGGCTTCACCGCCCTGCACGACCGGCGGCTGGCCCCGGGCACCGTGCCGGGCATCCCGCCGGTGGACATCGAGCACCTGCTGATCGGGCCGGCCGGGGTGTTCCTGCTGGACTCCAAGAACTGGACCGGCGGCCCGAAGGCGCAGATGATCGGCACCGACATCTGGGTCGGGATGGACAAGCGCGACGCGATGCTGAAGCGGCTCGGCGTCGAGGCCGAGAACCTGACCACGGCCCTGAAGCCGAGCCTGCCGCGCGGGGTGAAGGTGGAACCGGTGCTGGTGGTGCACGCCAAGGACTTCCGCCCCACGCCCCGGTTCCTGGACGGCGTCACGATCCTGCTCCCCGAGCAGGTCGCCCCGCTGTTCGCGCAGATGCGCCAGGTCATGACCGCGACCCAGGCCGCGACGCTGGCCGCCCGGCTGGACCGGGTGCTGCCGGCCCGGACCGGGGACCGGCCGGTCAACCGCTGATGGGGGCGGGCGCTGAGGTAAGTCGGGCGCTGAGGTGAGTCAGGCGCTGATCCCGCGCCCGGCCGTGCCCCGCACCACCTTGGCGTGCGCCTTCATCACGGCCGGCAGCACCAGGTACACCACCAGCGGCGCCACCAGGACCGTCAGCAGCAGGGTCCGCACCGGGAGCGGGTATCCGGCCACGTGCGTGCCCAGCAGGGACTGGATCAGGGTGATGGTCGGGTAGACGGCGATCCAGGTGAGGATCGCACGGCGGTGGACAGAAGGTGCGGCCGGCTTGGCGGGGGCTGCGGCCGGTGTGTTCAGTGCGCTAAGCGCGGTCAAGGCGGTCAGCGCGTGCGGCGCGGCCAAGGCGTTCGGCGCGTGCGCTGCGGTCAAGGTGTTCTGCGCGGCCGGCGCGGTCAAGGTGTTCCGCCCGGCCGTCGCGATCGGCGTGGCCAGGTCGTTCGGTTCGTTCGGTTCGGTTGTCGCCGTCACTTCGGACATCGTCATCCACTCCCCTTGGACTTTCCAACTGCTTGGTTGGAATCATGGCACGGTTCCGCGCCGGTGTCCAACTGAATGGTTGGAGACCGGCGATAGACTGGGCTTATGGCCTGGGATACCGAGAAGACAAAGCGTCTCCTGCTCGACGCGGCGGTCGAGGAGTTCGCCGAGCACGGCTTCCAAGGCGCCCGCGTCGACCGCGTCGCGAAGTCGGCCGGCGTCAACAAGGAGCGCATCTACCAGTACTTCGGCAACAAGGAGCAGCTGTTCGCCACCGTGCTGGACTCCGAGCTGAAGAAGCTGGCGGGCGCGGTGCCGCTCACTCCCGAGGCCGCCGCCGATCTGCCCGAGCACGTCGGGCAGATCTACGACTACCACCTCGCGCACCCGCACTTCTCGCGCCTGGTGCACTGGGAGGGCCTTGAGCTCGGCGGCGACCGCACGGTCCCGGCCGAGCACGAGCGCACGGTGCACTACCTGGCCAAGGTCGAGTCGATCGCGGCCGCTCAGCGGGCCGGCGCGATCGACGCCGCGCTGGATCCCAAGGTGCTGATGCTCGTGGTCGTGCACCTCGCGCAGATGTGGAGCTCGCTGCCGCAGGTCGCCAAGATGCTCCTGGGCGGCAGCGCCGAGGACACGCCGGAGGCCCGCCGGGCCGCGGTGGTGGCGCTGACGGCGAAGATCGTCGCGCCGTAAAACGGCGCGCCGTAGGGTCGCGCTGTAAAGGCAGGAGCCCTTAACCCGCGGCGCCGCCCTCGGCCTCTGCCCCGCCTTCTGCCCCGCCCTCTGCCTCGGCCGCGTCGGCGAACGGCTGGAGCAGCTCCAAGCTCCACGTCAGGTCGCCGCTCTCCAACTCCGCGACCACGCCTTCCACCCAGCGCAGCTCCGCCTCGGTGACGGCGACCAGATACTCGTCGTCCAGCAGGGTCACCTTCGG
Source organism: Catenulispora yoronensis (assembly GCF_039531695.1). Taxonomy (NCBI): domain Bacteria; kingdom Bacillati; phylum Actinomycetota; class Actinomycetes; order Catenulisporales; family Catenulisporaceae; genus Catenulispora; species Catenulispora yoronensis. Next base: position 227,290 of record NZ_BAAAQN010000006.1, on the reverse strand, counting down.
CAGGCCCCACTGACGCGCGTCGGCGACGTCCTGCTTCGCCTTCGCCAGCGCCTTCTCCACCGTTTCGCGCCGCTCGCGCAACGCGGCCAGCACGGCTTCCGGCCCCAGCAGCATCGAGAACGACAGCGCCGCCGGGAACTCCGGATACTCCGGCTTCGGCGCTCGCACGATGTCGTCGATCCAGGACCGCACCGCTTGCTGGCCGGCGTCGGTGATCTCGTAGACGGTCCGCTCCGGGTACTGCTGGTCGCGCTCGGTCTCGCGGACCGCGATCAGCCCGGCGGCGGCCAGGCGCTCCATCGTTTTGTACAAGCTCGCGCGCTGTCCGATGTTCACGACCTTCTCCTTGCCCCACTCCTTCAGGAGCCGCTGCACGCCGTAGGGATGCAGCGGCTTGTAGGCGAGAAGGGCGAGCACCGCCAGGGCGAGAGGGGAGCGGCGCGTCGTGGCGGCGGCGGAGTTCTGGGCTGCGGGGTTCTGAGCGGCGGAGTTCTGAGCTGGAGCCATGCCCGTCATCATAGCCGCCGCATAACTAGTTCCGACAGACCTAGTTGACAAGTAACTAGTGTCAGTGTGACTATGGAGATGTCAGCACGAACCCCGGCCCCTCTCAGAGGGCAGAACCCGCGGAGTACCTCAAATGACCAGCACTTCGACCACCGTCACCCCCTCCACCACCCGCGCCGTCGCCGAGGCCGCCGCCGAGCCGGTCCGCCTGCACGCCGACCACAACGCGCTCAAGCGGCTGGGCAACTGGACCACCGCCGACCATTTCGAAGTCCGGGCCCGCCGCGGCTCCGTCGTCCTGGACCTGCGCTCGCCGCAGCTCCCCGACGGCGAGCTGGTCGTCGACCTGGACCTGGACCGCGCGATGGTGAAACTGCTGCTGCCCGACGGGGCGGTGGTCACCTACGAGGACGTCGCCTGGACCGGCAGCGGCAAGGTGAAGGACGGCGTCGGCCAGCAGTACGCCCGCTCCGGGGAGTACCCGGAGGGCGGCCGCCGGGTACGGCTCACCGGGCGGATCCACAACGGCGAGGTCCGCGTGGCCCGCGGCGGTGTGGCGATGCTGGCGGCGATGTTCAGCCGCGAGTACGTCGAGGACCTGAAGCGCGCGCACCGGGACGGCACCGTGCCGACGGTGGACGACCCGACGCGGACGGTCTGAGCGTTTTAAGAACACTGCGAAAACTGAAGCGGCCCGCCTCTCGTTCGGGAGGCGGGCCGCTTCGCGGTCTTCTGGGTGGTGGCGCTTGTATTGCTCAGAACCCGCTGTTGTGGTCGCGGTAGTTGGCGCTCGTGGTCTGCTCGGCAGTGAGGATGTCGGTCACCTGTTCTTGGGAGACGGCGTGCGTCCCGCCGAACACCGCGACGTCCGACAGGTCGTAGAGCCCTGCCTTCACCGCCGTCACGGCGTATCCGTTCGGGCTTGCCGGGTCGCTCAACAGCAGCGGACCGTTCGCCAGCGCCATGAAGGCGCCGCCGGTCAAAGCGTCAGGGAACTGATTCCCGGTGGCGACACCCATCGTCGCGGCGTGCAGTGCGCCGTCGGCGGTTCCCCAGCCGTGCTGCGCGACCATGAACATGGTCTGGTACCGGTCCTGGCCAACGATCGGCACGAACTTCCCGACCGCCCCGGGCAGCTGGTTCAGTGCCGCCTGTGCGCCGCCGCCGATCGCGGTGACCTCGGACCCGGCGAGCTTGGTCCGGACGTACGCGGCGGTGGCCGGGTCGAGGCTGGCGGAGGCGGCCGGTCCGTTGGACAGCACGATCGCGGCGGGCGTGTCAGTGGTGCTGGCGACGCTGGTGAAAGCGTTGGCGGCGTACGGGCCCGCGGCCAGCGCGTCCGCGAAGTCGTCACCGCGCGCCACGACGATGTGCGCGGGGTTGTTGAGCGCCCGGGGGTCGGTGGCGATGGCGAGCGCGGTGCCGGTGCGGGTGCTGCCGGCCAGCCGCACGACCTTGTAGCCCATCCCCTTGACCTGGTTCTCGACCGCGGTCGGGATCGCGCTGGTGCCGCCGAGGATGTAGACGATGTTGCCCGGTGCGAGCACCGAGTTCAGCCGCGTCTGCACGGTGGCGTCGAGGTTCGTGACGCCGGGTCCGCCCGGCGTCAGCAACAGGGCGGCGTTCTTCGCCTTGGCCAGCGGAATGCCCGCCAGGGCGTCGGCGAATTCGTCGCCGCGCGCCAGCACCACGGCGTTGGCCGGGGTGTTGGAGAACTCCTGCTGGGTCAGGCCGATCGCTGTCCCGTAGCGCGAAAGCCCGTAGTAGCGGTCGACACCCAGCGCCACCGGCGCCTTGACGGTGATGTTCATGGTGTCGCTGTAGGTCAGGCCGTCGGAACTGCTGGCGCTGACCGTCACCTCGTAGAACCCGGGCTGGTCGTACGAGCAGTCCGCGCTGCCGTTCACCCGGCTCCCCGGCGTGATGCCGGGGAGCGGGGCGACGGGCTTGTGGACCCAGTCGCAGCTGAACGAGACCGAGGTGATGGTCGCGCCGGATCCGGTCGGCGTCCCCGCGCTGAAACCGACGCCGACCTCCAGCGGCCCGTGCTTGGGCAGCGGGGCGGTCAGGTCGCCCAGCCAGTCCTTGGCCGCCTGCTGGTGGGTCGTGAACGTCATGCTCATGTCGAGCGGCCCGACCCCGGCCGACGCGGCCCCGGCCTCGGCCACGACTCCCGCGACCGCGAGCGACGACAGGATCGCGGCCGCCGCGGCCCGCCTGCGGATCCGTCTTGTCGACCCCACTGTTCCTCCCCAGCTGATAAGCCTGCTGACATGGTGCGCGGGGAGTCTCGCACGCGGCGGGAAGCTATGTCTGTACCGCCTTTGACGTACTACACCTGGTGTATCGCACCTGGCAGATCACGCCTGGCAGATGTGGTTGGCCTCGATCAGCCAGCGGTCGTCGTGGCGGGCCAGGAACCAGGTGACGAGGTGCTTGCGGTCGGCCGGCGTCGCGGCCTCGCCGGGCAGGACGGTCTCGCTCGCGGTCACGACGATCGCGTTGCGGCCGTCGGAGAGGAAGCGGACGCTCTGCGTCGTGTGCGGGCGCAGCGAGCCCTTGAGCGGTCCTGCGAAAGCCGCGGCCATGCTGCGGCTGATGTCGTCCCGGCCCCGGAGCAGGATCCCCGGTCCGATCACGGTCGCCTCGTCGGAGTAGCAGGCCGCGAACCGGGCCGCGTCCGCCTCGGCCCACGTCGCGGTCATCGTGTCGAACACGGCCTGCACGGCCTGCACAGCCTCGGCTGAGTACTCGGAACCCATCTTTGCCTCCTTGGTCGGTTGTGGACCCGACGCGGCACCCTGCCGGATTCGGACAGCGCGAGCTGTCCACAACGAGCTGTCCAAAACGCAGTAGCGCCGCGACGACTGGCAGAGGGCCCGATCGGGCTGAGCGCGAGGAAGGAACGAGCGACGATGGCGAGCAAGGAATCCCTGCGGGTGGACCGTTATTGGCGGACCGTCCGGCAGGCGACGATGAATCCCCAGCCGGACGACCTGGTGACGAACAGCCAGTGGGACGTGCTGACCGCCGAGCCGCGCGGCGTCGACTACCTGGAGGTGGACGCCGACGGAGTTCCGGCTCTGTGGCTGCTGCCGCACGGGGTCGCCGAGGACGCCCCGGTTCTGCTGTGCATCCACGGCGGCGGATACGTGGGCGGATCGATGTTCACCCACCGCAAGATGTTCGCGCACCTGGCGAAGGCGATCGGCGCCCGCGCGCTGGCGATCGACTACAAGCTGGTGTTCCAAGGCGGGACGTTCCCGACGCCGGTCGTCGAAGGCCTGACCGCCTACCAGTGGCTGCTCGACCAGGGGGTTCCGGCCACCCGGGTGATGTTCGCGGGCGACTCGGCGGGCGGCCAGCTGTCCGTGACCGTCCAGCTCCGGGCCCGGGCCGAGGGCCTGCCGCTGCCCGCCGGGGCGATGCTGATCTCGCCGTGGACGGACCTGGAGGTCACCGGCGAGTCGATGGTCTCCAACGACGGCAACGACGCGCTGTTCAGCAAGCAGTGGATCGTCGACATGGTCGCGGCGTTCCTCGACGGGACCGACCCGCGCTCGCCGGAGGCCTCGCCGGTGCAGGCCGACCTGACCGGTTTCGGGCCCCTCTACATCCAGGTGGGCGACCAGGAGCTGCTGCTCGACGACAGCCGCATCTTTGCCAAGCACGCGGAGCAGGCCGGGGTCGACGTCCGGCTCGATGTGTTCGCGGACCAGCAGCACACCTTCCAGATGGCGGCCGGGCTCGCGCCGGAGGCCGACGAGGCCATCGAGCGGCTGGCGGCCTGGGCTCGTCCGAAGCTGGGGCTCGGGTAGGTGCTCGTGTTCGTGTCGTAGGAGCCCGGGCCGGAACGCGTTCCGGCCCGGGCTGTCAGGCTCCTGTGATGGGACTCGTGCTGACGGTTTGTTGCGGGTTGCGGGTTGCGGGTTGCGCGTCGCGCGTTACGGATAGCGCATTACGGACTACGCATTACGGACCGCGCGTTGCTTGCCGGGGGCGGCCCCGGCTCACAGAGCCAGCACGATCTTCCCCCGCGTCCGCCCCGACTCGATGAACTCGTGCGCCTTGCTCGCGTCCTCCAGCGGGATCGCGTGCTCGACATACGGCCGCAGCTCGCCGGCGTCCGCCAGGGCCGCGAGCGCCTCCAGGCCGACATGGTCGGGCTCGACCGTCACGCCGGCGAACCGCTTGCCGGCGGCGAGCGTCGCCGTTCGCAGTTCCTCGCTGGTCCGGTCCACGACGGTGACCAGCAGTCCGCCCGGACGGAGCACCTCGATCGACCGCGGGCCGACCGGGCCGCCGACGGTGTCCAGGACGACGTCGAGGTCGTGGAGGGCGGTGGTGAAGTCGGTGGTGGTGTAGTCGAGGACCTCGTCGGCGCCCAGGCCGAGGACGAAGTCGTGCTTCGTCGCGCCGGCCGTGCCGATGACGTGGGCACCGCGGGACTTGGCGATCTGCACCGCCAGGTGGCCGACACCGCCGCCCGCCGCGTGGATCAGGACCCGTTGTCCGGGCTGGACGTCGGCGGTGTCGACCAAGGACTGCCACGCGGTGAGGCCGGCCAGGGGCAGTGCGGCCGCGTGGCTGTGGTCGAGGGCGGCGGGCTTGCGGGCCAGCTGCCGGGAGGGGACCGCGACGTAGTCGGCGTAGGCGTTGCCGGGGCGGGGGAAGAAGGGCATCCCGTAGACCTCGTCGCCGACCTGGAAGCGGTTCACGCCGGGGACGACCTCCTCCACCACTCCTGAGATGTCCCAGCCCAGGATGAACGGGGGCTCGCCGAGCAGGGGAAACAGCCCTGAGCGGACCATGGCGTCGACCGGATTGACCGCGGCGGCGTGCACGCGGACCAGGACTTCGGAGGGCAGCGGCGTCGGTTTGGGCACGTCGACGAGGTGCAGGACGTCCGGGTCGCCGAAGGATCGCTGCGAGATGGCGCGCATGTGCGGGGCTCCTAGCGAGGATGGATTGTGCAAATAAGGGGACTAATTCAGCTATCTGAAATAAGGGGTCTTGCGGGGCGAAGGCCTGACGGGCTCAGGCCGCGACCCGCTGCTCGGCGAGGAAGTCGGTGATCAGGCTCAGCCACCGCTCCGGCTGCTCGGCGAACGGCAGGTGGCCGGTGTCGATGGCGGCCAGGCGGGCGCCGGGGATGCCGTCGGCGAGCTGGCGGTGCAGGTGCGGGGCGACCAGCGGGTCGCCGGCGGTCGAGACGACGAGCGTCGGCGCGGTGACCCGGGCCAGGTCGTCGCGGACGTCGATGCGCCGGACCAGGTCCACGTGCTCGGGCGTCCCGGGCGGGACGGCGTCGGCCAGCGCCTCGATCCCGGCGCGCAGCGCGTCCGGGAGCGTGGCCTGGAGCGCCTCGGTGCTGAAGGCGGCCAGGACCAGGAACTCGGCGAGCTGCTCGCGGTCTGCGGACTCGTACAACTCGCCCCACAGGCGCGCCGCCAGATCCAGGCGTGCGTCCCGGTGGGCGAAGGTGGCGGTGAGGATCAGAGCACTGACGCGATCCGGGTGCCGGACCGCCGCGCGGACGGCGATCGGGCCGCCCAGCGAGAAGCCCGCGAGGGCGAAGGTGTCGAGCCCTTCGGCGTCGGCGGCGGCGATCAGCTCGTCGGCCAGCACGTCGGCGTCCAGCGGTGTCGCCGAGCGGGGCGAGTCGCCGGCGCCGGGCCAGTCGACGCCGACGACGGTGTGGCGGGCGGCCAGCCCGTCCAGGATCGGGCCGTAGTTGGCGGCGGTGCTGCCGCCGGCGCCGTGGGCGAGCACCAGGCCGGGGCCGGAGCCGCGGACGGTGCGGGCGAGCGTGGCGGCGGGCCGGGTGGCGGGTGGGGCGGCAGGTGGGGTTATGGACCGGGCGCCGGGCCGGGTGCGAACAGGCATGAGAGTCCCCTCCGAGTTGTGTAGTGGTCGCTACACAAGAACCGTACCATCTTTCTTAGCGATCGCTATACAATGAACTCATGACTCCTCGCGGACGCCCCAGAGGCTTCGACCGGGAAGCCGCGTTGGACGCGGCGCTCACCGAGTTCTGGCGCCACGGCTACGAGGCCACCTCCGTCGCCACCCTGACCAAGGCGATGGGCATCAACCCGCCGAGCCTGTACGCGGCGTTCGGCGACAAGCGGAAGCTGTTCAGCGAGGCTGTGCAGCGCTATGCCGACACCCACGGCAGCTACGGTGCCCGCGCGCTCGCCGAGCCGACGGCCCGCGAAGCGGTGGAGGCGATGCTGCGCTTGGCCGCCGCCGAGTACCCGGCCGCCGACCACCCGCCCGGCTGCTTCGTGATCGACGGCGCGACGAACACGACGGAGGCGTCGCAGGACGTGGCGGAGGAACTGCGCGGCTATCGCGAGGGGACGAAGAAGGCGATCGCCGAGAAGATCGCCGCCGACGCACGGGACGGCCTGCTGCCGAAGGACACCGACGCGCCGGCCCTGGCCACCTTCTACGCCGCCGTGATCCAGGGCATGTCGACGCAGGCGCGGGACGGCGCGACCGAGGCGGAGTTGCAGCGGGTGGCGGATGTGGCGCTGACGGCGTGGCCGGGGCGGGGTGCGTGATTCGGCGTGGTTGTGGGCCGCGAGGTCGAGCTCAGCGGTGAACTGTGCGACCGAACTGAGCTCTGATCCTTAGATCTCTGAACTCTATGCCGAGCTCAGCGCGGCGTGTCTTCGTCGGTCTTGAACGGCGCACCGTGGCCCGGCACGATGAGGCCGGCGGCGGCGATCACCCGGAGCCGGGAGGCGCGAAGCTGTTCGCGATCCGGCGCGACGGGATCGTCGGCCGGCCCCTGTGCGTGCCACCACAAGTCCCCGGCGAAGGCCACTACGCCGGAGCTCGTGCCGGCGAGCAGCGTGATGTCCTCGGGGCTGTGACCCGGAGTCCGGATGAGTCGGAGCGACGGAGTGAGGTCGTAACCCTCCGCGTCACGGTTCTTCCACTGGTCGCCCAGGTACTCCACCTTGTGGTCGTGGACCCGGGCCCGGGTGAACAGGGCGACGTTCATCGTGTTGTCGGGGTGATGGTGGCTGAGGACGACATCGGTGATGTCCTCCGGGCCGAGGCCCAGCTCCGCGAGCGGGGCCAGGATGCGGTCCCGGTCCGCCACCATGCCCGGATCGAAGATCACGTGGCGTCCGGCGTCGGAGACGTAGGAGACGGTGGCGGCCACGCCGGGACCCGTGGCGCCCACGTAGCCGGTGGTCAGGACTTTGTATTCGGCACTACGGCCGTGCGGTGCGTCTGTCACGGCTCTGATCCTCGCGGGCCCGACCGCGCCCGACGAGTGGCACATCTGCCCACCATCGCAGGATTGGTGCCAGCCGTGGCACACTGCGGCCGTGCCCCCTTTCAGGACCGTCGCCGCCTACGCCCCGCCCGGGGTCGGGATGCTCGCCGTGGGCATCGTCAGCGAGGTGTTCGGGCCGCACGAACCGGCCCTGCCCGGCTTCGACCTCGCCCTGTGCACCGACCGCCCGGGGACCGTCACCGCCGACGGCGGCGTACCCCTGGCCATCCCCCACGGCCTCGACCGCCTCGCCACGGCCGACCTCCTCATCGCCCTGCCCGGCACCGGCTTCCGCACCCCGCCCACCCCCGCCGTCCTCGAAGCACTGCGCTCCGCCCACGACCGCGGCGCCCTCGTCGCAGCCCACTGCGTCGGCACCTTCACCCTCGCCGCCACCGGCCTCCTCGACGGCCACCGCGCCACCACCCACTGGCGCTTCGCACCCTTGCTCGCCGACCGCCACCCGCACATCACCGTCGAAGCCGACGCCCTCTACATCGACGAGGACCGCATCCTCACCGGCGCCGGCGCCGCAGCCGGCTTCGACCTCTGCCTCCACCTCCTCCGCCGCGAACACGGCGCCACCCTGGCCAACACCATCGCCCGCGACATGGTGCTCCCAGCCCACCGCGACGGCGGCCAAGCCCAATACCTGCCGGCCCCCGTCCCCGAACACCCCCACAACAACCGCCTCACCGAGGTCCTCACCTGGGCCCACGAGCACCTCCACGAACCCCTCCCGATAACCGAACTCGCCCACCGCGCCCTGATGAGCAAACGCTCCTTCGCCCGCCACTTCACCGCCACAACCGGCACCACCCCCCACGCCTGGCTCAGCAACCTCCGCCTGACCCGCGCCGAAGAACTCCTCGAAACCACCAACCTCCCCATCGAAGAGATAGCCCACCAAGTCGGCTACAGCAGCGCCGCCGTCCTCCGCGAACAATTCGTCCGCCGCCGAGGCGTACCACCCCGCGCCTACCGCCGCGCCTTCGGGACTTCTGCTACGCCCGGCCGGCCACCGCTGACAGAACGATGAAAGCCGGTTCCCATCGAGTTAAGAGCGGAGCCGCAGCCAAGGCAGCAGCGCGCCAGCGGCCCGCAAATGACCCGCATGGTGGCGCAATCGATCTCGCGTGCAATCTGTGCAACGAAGCCTGGCGACGGCACGGATCCGGTGCAACCCTTCTCAATGTCCTGCACTACTGACTAAAGGGAGGGCGCCATGGCTCTGCGGTTCCTGGGTATTGACCCCGAAACCGGCGACAAGGATTCACCCACTATCTGGATCGAGGAGGAGAGCGGCGATCTGATCATCCAGTCATACCGTGCGGACGCCTTGACGCTGGCAGCAGCCGCCGAGGTCGGTTCGGTGCCGGGCCACCCCACCGAGGTTCCCGAGCACGAAACCGTGATCCGCCTGCCCGCCCGCATGCTTCAGTTCCTGCCACGTACCTGATGGGAGCACTGTGATCCCCCCGGAGTCCGACCCGTTCGACGATCTGATCGCCGCTGCCGAACGTTCCGCAGTCCACTTGGAGCTGCGCGACACGTACGCTGTCGATCCCGAGTCGAAGGACTACGCCGCGTGGCTGGCCGGGGATACCAGCTCTCGAACCCGCGACAGCGATAGGGAGCGCCGTAAGCCCTGGCTCGACCTGGTGCGCGACACGGTGGCCCGAGGTGTGGAGATGCGCCGCGCGCGGGTGGTCTCGCTTCCGCCCACCGACTACATCAGGTTCGAGCACTCCGGCGCGCCGCTGAATATCGAGGCGGGCGAGCAGGTGCGGTGGCTGGACCGGGCCGATGCCGTGGACCTCCTCCTTCCAGGGGCCGACCTGTGGCTGTTTGATCGCAAGGTGGTCCGCTTCGGACTGTTCTCAGGTGACGGCGCGCTGCTGGGGTACGAGATCATCGATGACTCTGCGGTGGCATCGCGGGTAGCGACGGCGTTTGAGGCCGTCTGGGAACGCGCCGTACCGCACGACCGATTTCGCATCTAGCGCCGGTGACGCCGTCCCCGTCCTCAAGCGCTCAGGCCGCGCGCAAGGCCCTAGCCGGGCGTCTCCGCGAAGTTATGCGGGACGCTCGGCTCAACGGGCGTCAACTGGCCGATCAGGCGGGCTGGTCCACTGCAAAGGTGTCACGCATCCTCAACGCCATCAGTCCGGTCTCGGAGGACGACGTACGCACTTGGTGTCGCGTATGCCGGGCTGAGGAAGCGACCGGCGACTTGCTGGCTGAGCTGCGTACTGCCGAGCAGGCCTACGTGACATGGAAGCGGCTGCACCGCACTGGCCTGTCGAAGGTGTATGAGACCTCGACACCGCTGTTTCAACGAACCCGGCACTTCCGCGTGTACTCCCCACACGTCGTGCCCGGCCTACTCCAGACCGCCGAGTACGCCGAGGCGGTATTGGCAATGATTGCGGAGTTTCAGGGCACTCCGGCCGACGACATCACCGAGGCGGTAGCCAAGCGGCTCCAGCGCTCCCGGGTGATCAGAGAGGGTGACCACCGGTTCGGCATCCTCATCGAGGAACAAGTCTTGCGGCACAGGATCGGCGACACAGCGGCGATGACGGCGCAACTTGGCTACCTCCTTGAGGTGATCTCGCTGCCTTCCCTCGTTCTCGGCGTGATCCCGTTCGGTACTCCGCGCGCCGGAATGTGGCCCATCGAGTCCTTTTATGTCTACGACGACACGATGGCGACTCAGGAGACTTTAACCGCGTCGATCACCATCACCGCGCCTTCGGAGGTGGCCTCGTTCGTCAAGGCACACAAGGCGCTGAGCGATCAGGCCGTGTACGGCAAGGCGGCGGTACACCGGATTACAGCGGCGGTTGAGGCGCTATAGGAATCGGCGTGTAACCCATGCAATGTTGCTCGACGTGGCTCCGGTGACGGCTCCATTGTCGAGCCATGACCCCTCAAACCACCCAATACGCCGCCGCCCTGGAGTTCGAGGGCGATCTACTCATCGGTGCCGAGCTCGACGCCTTCCTAGCCACTCAGAAGGACGACAAGTCCCTAGCGACTCCAACGGCGGCTGTCCGGGACGATCCTTGTCTTTGCCACGGCTGGGGCACCGTGGTCACGAACGGCAAGGATCACCCCTGCCCGAAGTGCAAGCCGGATTGGTACGCGTCATGGCTGCGCGCTGCGCTGCCTGGTGATGCGGTGGTCCTCGAAGGCGACGAGGCGACCTTGTGGGAAGTGCTCTCGCGCAAGCACCCGGCGGCCGAGACCGCGTACATGCTCCCCTCGGGCCTGTGCTGTGAGCCTGTGGCTCTGATCCGGCCCGCCATAGGCCGAACGGCTGCATGGGTGGCACGCGAGCGGCTGAGGGTCGTCGAGCGTGAAGGGTTCGAGCTTTGAGTCTCAATCAGACGCCTGCTGCGACCACGAGCCCGACGCCGGCTGATTTGCGCGAGCTGGCCAGGCGCGACTACCTGCGCTTGTTCCACCACGCGGCACGGTGCCCTGACTGCACACCCGGCAACCTGAAAGCCAACCCGCCAATCCCGCCCAGAATCCGAACGATCTGCGCCACCGGCATGGAACAGCGTCGCGAGTACGAAGCGGCTTACAGGGCGTGGGAAACCGCGTCGAGGGCCGAAGAGAAAGGGCAAAGCACATGATCAACCGCAAGGCGATCGGAACACTCCTTCTCGCGGTGGTCGTCATCATCGGGACTAGCGCGGGCTCTGACTTGCCACCGGCCCGAGGAAAGGCGGCGGATCGAGCCGAACGTACGGCGTGAGGACTTCCGGGCCATAGGTGCTCCCTGCGCTCTCTGTGCGACGCTTGTCGCACGTTGTCGCACGTCGGGAGTCAGAACACCAAAAAGCCGGTCCGCCCTTTTGGGTTAGAGACCGGCTCTGACCTGCTGTTTTCCTAAGAGCGGGCGACGAGAATCGAACTCGCGCTCTGAGCTTGGGAAGGTCTAGGTATGGGCTCGGCGATCGAGGTTCTGAGCATGTAGGGCGCTCACCTGCTCGCCAGCGAACACCTGTCCGTTAGTGGCCGTCAGTAGCCGCGAGATCAGCTCTGCACGGGCACGCTACGGGCACGGTGAGCGCCCTTCACTGAAACACAACCGCTTCCGAATTGGACCGAAGGTTTCAGAAGTCTGAGCTTCTCGCGGAGCTTCGAGCTACCCAACATCCATGGGCTAGCCCGGTGCGTTCCAACAACCAACAGGTCAGTTACCCTTCTTATCGCACATAGAAACCGAGGGTGGGCGATGTCGACCAATATTCCATATCGTATTTTCGAAGTACTGTTTGTGGGCGGCACATGATTTCCGCTCGACGATATCTTCATCCTTGACCATGATGATCGTTCTGTCGTCATCGACGAGAAAGGTGATCCAAACCTGAGAGTCGCTGATGACGTAGCCAGTGACGACTCTGCCCGAGTTAATCTTCATTGATTCGGCTGGAAGCCAGACCTGGTCATTCAATGAGTTTACAATGAAGGGTCCTATCGCAAAGATTGCGATGCCAATCGCGGCAGCGTCGAGACTTAACCGTCCTCGATGCTGAAGTAAGTCAAAGCGCTCCTTGGTCGCCCTGTAAAGATCACGTTCGTGCTCTCGTAACTTCTGCAAGTCCGCGAGATCAACCGCTCTCTGGCTAGTCAGGTCGCTGATATCCGTACGGAGCGACTTTCGTTTCACCTCAAGTCGCTCAAGCTCAATATCTTTAGAGTGCGGGTCGCTGCTGGATATCTTTCCGTGTGCGGATCTTCGCTTATGGTAAAACGACATGCAAAGCGCGTACAAAAGCGATGCCAGCGACGCGCATGTGCCGCTCCAGGGGGCAATCATTGAGAGGAGAAAAATTGCCAGGCAAATCCAGATCCATAAGCGGGCCCTTACTCTCCAGGTAAATAGATCTGAGCGTTCAGTGAGACCCAGAACGCTGAAAGTGATAAGCAAGGAGAAGAGTGGCAACCCCTAGGCTAGGATGCCGCCAACCGTTTTTATCGGATCGATATTGCCGATTAGTGCAAGACTTGTATCGATATTGCCATGGGATGCCGTAATTGCTCTGGCGATAATAAAGAGAAAGACGAAGAGGCCGGCAAGTACTGGCGCGATTCCAAATATTCGCTCGCGAAAGTCCCTGGCCTGCTCAAACTCGGCTGCGAGGTCTTCTATCCTCTCGCGCTGATTTCTAGCTTGCGTATTTCCGCCTTGAGTCGTCTTATTTCGCCTACCGCCCCAGGACACGGCCATCAACTGTAGCTGTACGGACTGGCTGAGTCATGGGTATCGCAGGATCCGCCTGTGCCAAGACGTGACTACAGCCAGTGGACGGATGTGTGGCTTGCGCTCGGTTGCTTGGGCTGGGATGTTTGTGGCGGCTTCATGTGGCCCGGGTCTGGCGGCTAGAAGTGGCCCGGTCTCTTGGCTATCCAGATGCTGGGTTTCGATCTGAGTGGCCCGGGCTGGGCCCGCAGGGCGGTGGCTAGACCTGCGTTGATGCGGCTGTGCGCCCGCGAGACGGGGTGGGCCAGCCGAGACCGCCACTAGATAAAACGGGCACGAGTGCAACTGGCCCAGGGCCACTTCTAGCCGCCAGACCCGGGCCACTTCAAACCGCCGCAGACACACGCGAGTGGGGTACGCCAACAGGTCCAGCGACGACCCAGCAGACCAAGAGCGATCAGAAGGCATGCTTTCCCGCTGCGCCGGCTGCCGCGCCCGGGATCGGCCGCCAGGCCGCACGCCCGGGATGCGGCGGGTCGGCGGCGGCGCGGTAGCGCCGCCTTGATCTGATACAGCTCAATTCGGCATTGCGCCGTGGTACGGGTCGCCGTGTTCCAGGTAGAGCGTGGCGGCCTGCAGGCGGGCGTCGATGGCGGCTTTGACACGGCGGGCCAGACGCGGGATCAGCAGGGTGTCGACCAAGTCGGGGTCGTGGAAGGCGATGCCGGCGATTTCGGCAGGGTCAAGCTTGATGCGGTCGCGGTATTCAGCTGCTAGCTCTCCACCGTCGAAGACGAACAGCAGCTTGTCGCCCTCGCCTGCGGCCGGCGCCCAGTCGGCGACCAGGAGGGCGCCGATTGGCGGCTGGATGCCCAACTCCTCCAGGACCTCACGTGCCGCGCCTTCGACCGGGCTCTCGCCGATCTCGACATACCCGCCTGGCAGGTCCCACCCGGGCCTGTACGACGGCCGAACGAGCATGATGCGGCCCTCGGCGTCGAAGAACAGCACGCCTGCGGCGACTCGTGGGGTGGCGAGCGACTCGGCTGGGTCCGGCTCGGTCATGAGTCGACTCTAGACGCGGTCACGAACGGATCAGCGGGACTCGATCACGTGAATACGCTGGGCGAGGTCGGCGAGGGCGGCGAGGGCGAAGCCGGGCTTGCCGTACTGACGTCGGATCCACGACGTCACAAGCTGGCGCGAGAGACGGGCGTCTGCGGTGACGGGTATCGAGAACCGAGGGCGGCCAATGTCCCGATGATCGCCAGTTTCACTGGTTCTGGCGGTTGGATCGACGGGGCCGAGATAGTCCACTCGTCGACCCGTGCGGCGATCAAAATCCGTCGCAAAACATTGCGAGCCCAGTGCCGGGATCTGCATCCTGGCCTGGGCTCCAACTGCGTGAGCGGGCGACGAGAATCGAACTCGCGCTCTGAGCTTGGGAAGCTCATGTTCTACCATTAAACTACGCCCGCGTCGGCGGCCTGGCTGGTGGTCAGCCGGGTGGTCGCCGTTCGAGCGTTCACTGTACCCGATTGTGCGTCGCCGTGTTGCCGACATCGGGGGTGGGGGTTGGTGGCGTCGTGTTGTGGGTGGTGGTGGGGGGTTTGGTCGCGCAGGGTAGCGTTGACTCCCGTGTTGCTCTCAGACAAGGACATCCGGGCCGAGATCGGGTCTGGGCGGGTCGTTCTGGATCCGTTCGAGGACGCGATGGTTCAGCCTTCCAGCGTTGATGTGCGGTTGGACCGGTACTTCCGGGTGTTCGAGAACCATCGGTATCCGTTCATCGATCCCGCGGAGGAGCAGCCGGAGCTGACGCGGATGGTGGAGCCGGACGGGGACGAGCCGTTCATTCTGCATCCTGGGGAGTTCGTGCTGGCGTCCACGTTCGAGGTGGTGACGTTGCCGGACGACCTGGCTGCGCGGTTGGAGGGGAAGTCGAGTCTGGGGCGGTTGGGGTTGCTGACGCATTCCACCGCCGGGTTCATCGACCCCGGGTTCTCCGGGCATGTCACGTTGGAGTTGTCCAACGTCGCGACGCTGCCGATCAAGTTGTGGCCCGGTATGAAGATCGGGCAGATGTGCTTCTTCCAGCTGTCGTCGGCGGCGGAGCATCCGTACGGGTCGCTGGTCAATCAGTCGCGGTATCAGGATCAGCGGGGGCCGACGCCGTCGCGGAGCTTTCTGAACTTCCATCGGACGGACATCGGCGCGGCCGACCGCGTGGCGTAGGACCGCGTGGCGTAGGGCCGCCTGGCGCAGGGCTTCGGGCGAAGTCCCGCCGACCGGGTGAATCTGCGCCCGGACACGAGTAGTGCGTGCCCACCGCTGACACAGTGACGATGTGGTCGCCTTGTCAGTCCGCTGGCCTTTCGCGCGTACCGCGGACTCGTCCGCGCCGCGTCCGGACCGCCTGCTCAGGGACAATCCCGTGCTGCTGTTGTCCGCCCTCCAGGCTCCCGACACCGTCGCGGGGCTGGTCTCGGAGTGGAATCCGCGGTGGAACCCCGACCTGGCCGCGGCCACGGACAACGCCATCCGCTGGCACGGCCCCTTCCGCCTGACCCCCATGCTCCGCGCGGAGGCGGGGCTGCCGGCCACCGGTCCCGCGGCCTCCCTCGGCTTGGCCTACGTCGCCGAGGTGCGCCGCGAGCGGGCCAAGATCGGCGACAGTCGGCACGCGGACCGCCTGCGCCGCTGCTATCCGCACGGCCTGCCGGCTGGCGCCGAGGCCGAGGCCTGGCACCTGGTGCGCGGACTGGCCAAGCGCCTGCGCGGCGTCGCCCGCCTGCCCGGCGGTCCGGTGCACGCCCCGCACCAGCACCCCCCGCTCCCCGGCGACACCGACCACGCCGTCTACAGCCACGACATGCTGCCGTGGATCGTGCTCCGCGAGATCCTCTGCCCGCTGGCCCCCGGCCTGGCCCGGGAGGTTCCGGACCGCGGCGGCTACATCCTGCGCCATCGGGACCTGTTCGAGGTCCGGGTCGGCGCCATCGGATCCGGGGCGGATGCCGCCGGCTCGAACACCGCCCGCTCGAACACCGCCCGCTCGCTCGCCCCGGACTCCGGAGCGGAAGGCGCCACCGCGCGCCTCCCCCACGCCCTCCGCGACCGCGCCGACGACGCCTGGCCGCACAGCGTCTACACGTTCTGCGATCTTTCCGTCCCGCTCGTCGGCGGTGCGCCCGGCAGCACGCCCGCGGCCGTCGCGGTGCGCTCCGCCGCCGCGCTCATCGCCGAGGTCACAGGCGGTGTCCTCGTGGACGCGGACGGTTTCCCGGCCGAAATCCGGACGTTCTCCGCCCGGCGTGGGATCAGCATCGGTAACACCCTTACCCCCCGTGTCAGGGGTTACCAGAACCGCGATACTGAGGTAGGCTAACTTTCGTCCCGAGGGCCGTCCGGGCCCCGGGGACGAACGCCTTCAGGGGGCCTGCCCAGCCGTGAAGTCAGCCACCTTCTCCTCGCTGTCGATCCGTAACTACCGGCTTTTCGCCAGCGGCATGGTGGTCTCCAACACCGGCATCTGGATGCAGCGGATAGCCCAGGACTGGCTCGTCGTGTCGATCACCGGTTCCGGCACCGACCTCGGCGTCGTCACCGCGCTGCAGTTCGGCCCGGCGCTGACCTTCAGTCTGTGGGGCGGCGCGCTGGCCGACCGCTACCGCAAGAACCGGCTGCTGATGCTGACCGCGACGCTGACCGGGCTGTGCGCGCTGGCGCTGGGCCTGCTGATCGTCTCCGGCGCCGTCCAGCTCTGGCACGTCTACCTCATCGCCCTGGTCGGCGGGACCGTCACCGCCTTCGACAACCCGGCCCGGCAGTCCTTCGTCGTCGAGCTGGTCGGGCCCGAGGCGCTGCCCAACGCCGTCGCGCTCAACGCCGCCACCTTCAACCTGGCGCGGATGCTGGGCCCGGCGCTGGCCAGCCTGGCGCTCGCGGTGATGGACGTCGGCTGGGTGTTCATAGCCAACGCGATCGCCGGCGTCGCGATCATCACCGGGCTGGCGCTGATCCGCCGGGAGGAGCTCTACGCGCCGATCCCCATCATGCGGGCCAAGGGCCAGTACCGGGAGGCCTTCGCCTACCTGCGGACCCGGCCGGACCTGCTCGCGGTGCTGTTCTGCATGTTCTTCCTGGCCACCTTCGGCCTGAACTTCCAGATCACCAGCACCCTGATGGCGGTGCAGACCTTCCACCTCGGCAAGGGCACCTTCGGCCTGCTGAACATCCTGCTGGCGCTCGGCGCGCTGTCCGGCGCGCTGGTCACCGCCCGGCGGCGGCGGGTCGGGGTGGCGATGGTGCTGCTCAGCGCCTGCGGCTTCGGGGTGGCCGCCACCGTGGTGTCGCTGATGCCGGACGCGGTGCTGTACGGGGCGCTGATGCTGCCCGTCGGCGTCATGATCATCATGGTCACCACCTCGGCCAACGCCACCATGCAGACCGGCGTCGAGCCGGAGATGCGGGGGCGGGTGATGAGCGTCTACATGGTGGTCTTCCTCGGCGGCACCCCGATCGGGTCCCCGCTGGTGGGCTGGATCGGCCAGCACTTCGGCGCCCGGTACGCGGTCGGCGGCGGCGGGCTGATATCGATCGTCGCCGCGGTCGCCGCCGCCTACGCGCTGGCCCGGGTGAAGGGCCTGTCGGTGCGGGAGCGCCTGGCCGCGCACACGCCGCCCCGGGTCGCCGAGCGCTTGGCCGCCTGAGTCCGCACACGTTGCGCAGGGGCCGCGCCGGGACTGCGCGGGGGCGGCGCGAACAGGCGAAGAAAAACCGTTGTCGCTTATCGACACCACGCCGGTCACACGCCGTATTGTGGGTGCTCTCACAAGGTGTGAAGCGCGCTGAGCGGTGCGGGCGTCCGTGTGCGGTGCCGGTGCGTGGGGGAACCTCAAGGAGACGCATGCGCTTGTTCGTGGCGATCACGCCACCCCGTGCGGTCCTGCTGGAGGTGCGGACCGCGGTGGACGCGCTGAAGCGGGGCAACACCCCCGGCGTCAACGCCCTGCTGCGCTGGACCCGGCCGGAGACCTGGCACATCACGGTCGCCTTCTACGGCGAGGTGGCCGAGGACAAGGCCGATGACCTGGCCGAGCGCCTCGGCCGGGTGGCGGCCCGGACCACCCCGATGGAGCTGTCGCTGGCCGGGGCCGGACGCTTCGGGCCGCGCGCGCTGTGGTTCGGCGTGCAGGGCCAGTGCGACCGGCTGGGGCGGCTGGCCGAGGCGGCCGGAGCGGCGGCCCGGCGCTGCCACATCCGGATCGAGGACCGCCCCTACCGGCCGCACCTGACGCTGGCCCGGGTCAGCGGTGTGCCGCGGGGCTCCACGCAGGACGACCACAGCGGGCCGCTGGACCTGGCGCCGCTGGTGGAGCGGCTGCGGGCGTTCCGGTCCCCGGGCTGGCTGGCCGGGGAGGTGGAGCTGTTCACGGTGGTCGACGGCGCCGAGGCCGCGCACGTCGGATCGGCGGCCGGCGGCGGACGCGCCGGTGCCCGGGGCGCGGCGCGGGCCGGTGGTGGAGTTGGTGGTGGAGCCGGTGGCGGCGGAGTCGGCGGCGGAATCGGAACCGGGGGGTCCAACGGATCCAGCGGGTCCAACGGGTCCAATGGGTCCAATGGGTCCAACGGCGTCCACACCGCGGTGAACGGCGGACACCTCGCCAGCGGCGTGTCGCCGGCCAAGCGCTACGAACGGGTCGCGCATTGGCCGCTGACCGGCCGCTGACCGGGCGTGGCCGATGGCCGGCCGCCGATTGCCGACCGGAGTGCAGATCAAGTGCTGATCCGGCCGCCGACCAAATCGCCGACCAACCGCTGATCCGGCCGCCGACCATGCAGCGCCCGGCCGCCGACCCGGCACCGCTGATCGGCGGCAGGTCCGCGCGCATTACCCTGGAGCGGTGAACACACGTACCCGCTCCAGGGTCGTCACTTTCGTCCTGGTCGCGATCCTCGCCGTCGTGGTGATCGCCGCCGCGCTGCGCTGACGCGACAGCGGGCGGCGGCCCACTCGGACCGGGCCCCGATCAGGCCAGGCGCTCCACCACGTAGTCGATGCTCGCGGTCAGCTTGTCGACGTCCTCCGGCTCGACCGCCGGGAACATCGCGATCCGCAGCTGGTTGCGGCCGAGCTTGCGGTAGGCGTCGGTGTCGACGATGCCGTTCTCCCGCAGCGCCGCCGACACCTTGTCCGCGCTGATCCCCTCGGCGAGGTCGATGGTGCCGACCACCTGCGAACGCTGGGCCGGGTCGGTCACGAACGGCGTGGTGTAGTCCGTGCGCTCGGCCCACGCGTACAGCCGCGAGGAGCTGTCGGCGGTGCGGGCGGTGGACCAGGCCAGGCCGCCGTTGCCGTTCAGCCAGTCCAGCTGCTCGGCCATCAGGAACAGCGTGGCCACCGACGGGGTGTTGTAGGTCTGGTTCTTCGAGGAGTTGTCGATCGCGGTCGGCAGGCTGAAGAACGGCGGGATGTAGCGGTCCGAGGCGCCGATCTCGGCGGCGCGGGCCAGGGCGGCCGGGGAGAACAGGCCGATCCACAGGCCGCCGTCGGAGGCGAAGTTCTTCTGCGGGGCGAAGTAGTAGACGTCGGTCTCGGCGACGTCCACCGGCAGGCCGCCGGCCCCGGAGGTGGCGTCCACCAGCACCAGCGCGCCCTCGTCGGCGCCGGCCGGCCGGGTGATCGGCATCGCCACGCCGGTGGAGGTCTCGTTGTGGGTCAGCGCGTACACGTCGACGCCGGCCTCGGCGACCGCCAGCGGGTGGGTGCCCGGCTCGGAGGAGATCACCGACGGCGCCTCCAGCCACGGCGCGGCCTTGACCGAGGAGGTGAACTTCGAGGAGAACTCGCCGAAGTTCAGGTGCTGGGACTTGGCGCGGACCAGGCCGAACGCGGCGATGTCCCAGAACGCGGTCGAGCCGCCGTTGCCGAGCACCACCTCGTAGCCCTCGGGCAGCCCGAACAGCTCGCTCACGCCGGCGCGCACCCGACCGACCAGGTTCTTCACCGGCGCCTGCCGGTGCGAGGTGCCGAGCAGTTGCGCGCCCTCGGTGGCCAGCTTGGCCACGGCCTCCGGCCGGACCTTGGACGGACCGCAGCCGAACCGGCCGTCGGAGGGGAGCAGGTCAGTGGGGATGGTGATGTCAGCCACGCGGTTCTCCGAGCTGTAGTAGCTGTAGTGGATAGGAGAAAACGGTGGCCCGGGGCGTCGTTGGCCAGGCCTACACGCATCGTAACGGTCCTGTGTCCGAGATTTGGCGTCCGGTCCGTGAAACGAGACACGCAAGTCCCTGCGCCAGGCTGCTCAGCTGGAGCCGGGCGTGGCACAGCGAAGGGACGAGTCACGCTGCGGGCCGAGGTTGTAGGGCTCTTATGGATTCACGAAACCGCTGCGGTAGGCGATGACCACGGCGTGGGTGCGGTTGCGCGCGTCGAGCTTGGCGAGGATGTTCGCGACGTAGGTCTTCACGGTCTGGGCGCCGAGGAACATCTCCTTGGCGATCTCGGCGTTCTCCAGCCCGGCCGCCATCAGGCGCAGGACCTCGCGCTCCCGCTCCGACAGCCGCTCCGCGACGGCCTCGGGCCGGCGCCGGTGCCGACGCGCCAGCTCCCGCACGGCCTCGGGGAACATCAGCGTGTCGCCGACCGCGGCCAGCCGGACCGCCTGGACGATCTCCGCCGGGCGCGAGCGCTTGAGCAGGAAGCCGCTGGCCCCGGCCAACAGTGCGTCGTAGACGTAGTCGTCGTTTTCGAACGTGGTGATGACGACCACGCGCGGAGCCGGCGCCGGACCCGCGGCGTCCAGGATGCGGCGAGCGGCCTGGATGCCGTCCAGCGCGGGCATCCGGACGTCGGTGAGCACCACGTCCGGCCGGAGCGAGCGGGCCAGCGCCACCGCCTCGGCCCCGGTCCCGGCCTCCCCGATGACGGCGAGATCGGGCTCGGCGGACAGGATCACGCGCAGGCCGGAGCGGACGAGCGATTCGTCGTCGGCGATCAGGATTCTGATCGGGGCGTCAGCGGTCGACGGCGGGACCGGGACGGGGACGGAGACGGGCGGCGGATCGGTGGTCATGCGTCCCCCTCGGAAGCGGTGGTGTCGGTGGTGTCGGTGGTGTCGGTGGCGGCGGTGGCGGCGGTGGTGTCGGCGGTACTGGCGGCGGTGGAGGCGTCGGCGGCCTCCACGAGCGGCTGCCGACGGGCCGGTACGAGCGGCAGGCGTGCGTGCAGCCGCCAGCTGGTCGGGGTCGGACCGACGGTCGCGGTGCCGCCCAGCAACGCCACGCGCTCAGCGATGCCTTCGGCGCCGCGACCGCCGCCGGAAGTGCGGAAACGCGTGCCGGGGCGGCGCTGGGGGAGCGGATTCTCCACGGTCACGGTCAGTCCCGTGGCGGCGGTGTCCGCGTCGCCCTCCAGCGCCACCGTGAGCGTGACGACGCCGCCCGGGGCGTGGCGCAGCGCGTTGGTGAGTCCCTCCTGGGCGATCCGGTACGCCTCGCGCGAGACCACGGCCGGTACCGCGGCCAGGGCGGCCGCCGGATCGCCGGGAACGCGCAGCTCGACCGGGGTGCCGACGGCGCGGGCCGAGGCGGCGAGGCGTTCGAGGTCGTCCAGGTCGGGCCGGGGCGTGCGCTCGGCGTCCTCTTCGCGCAGCAGGCCCAGGACGTGGTCGAGTTCGTCCATGGCGCCGCGGGCCGCGTCCTCGATGGCCCCGAGCGCCCGGCGGGCGAACGCCGGGTCCTGGTCCAGGACCCGGCCGGCGGCCGCGGCCTGGAGGGTCACGATGCTCAGCGCGTGGCCGACCGAGTCGTGCAGCTCCCGGGCCAGCCGGTTGCGTTCGGCCAGGCGCAGGTGGGCGCGCTCGGCGGCGGCCAGCCGCTCGGCCGCCGACGGGCCGAGCAGGCGCGGCGCCGCGGCCTGCAGGACCCGGGCGCCGGCCCAGGCCCAGGAGGCCAGTCCGGCCAGCAGGAACAGCGCGGCCGGGGGACCGGCCCAGGCCGGGACGTCGCTCATCCAGGCCCAGCCGCTGCCCGCCGCCACCGGCCGGACCAGCAGCACGGTCGCGGCCGGCGGGACGGCCAGCGTCGCCCCGGCGACCAGGGTGCCGATCCCCAGGTGCAGCACCGCCCAGGCGGCGGTGCGGCCCCGGGCCGCGCCCGCGTCGCTCTCGGTCGCCGGCACCTCGGCGGTCAGCAGGGCCCGGACGGCGGCCACCTCCAGCGGCCGCACGAACCGGGCCGCCAGCGCCGCGCCCCCGGCCACCAGCGGCAGCGCGGCGAGGAAGGAGCCGAACTGCAGCACTGCCTGCTCCGCGTGCCCCGGGTCCGGGACCAGCAGGCCGGCCAGAGTGTTCATCACGAGGTAGAACGGCGTCACCAGCGCCCCGCCGAGGATCAGGAAGACCCAGCGGCGCAGCGCCACCCGCCCGAACGCCGCCGCGGCGACGGCCCGGAGCTCCCCCTTGAGGCTCATTCCGCGATCATGTCACGCTCGGTGTCCGCGGCGAACGCCTCGTGGTCGCCGGCGGCGGTGGCCCGGACCAGTGCCAGACCACTGATGGCGGCGGCCACGACCGCCAGCGCGTGCAGCACGGCCGCGACGGCGAGGTTCTCCGGCAGGGCCACGTCGGCGGGGCGGATCGTCAGCAGGATCAGGGTGATGACCAGCTTCCAGCCGCTCCAGGCGAACAGCGTGCCCGATCCGATCCACGCGGCGCCGGCCGGGATCCAGCGCGGGAGCCGCCCCGGCCGGTCCCGCCGCAGCCGGGATATGGAGATCGCCATGATGACGGCCCACAGGCCGGAGACGCCGTTCAGGATCCGCCAGCTCGCGTCGGCGTCGACGGGATGGGCGACGCCGAGCCGGGAACCCGCCGTCCACGAGAGCCAGAACACGCCGACGACCGCGGCGAGGGCGGTGGCGATGCCGAGGGCGGCCGGCGGGAGATCGCGGCGCCGACTTGGGGCGGTGCCAGTGCCGGTGGCGGTGCCATTGCCGGTGCCAGTGGCGGTGCCGGTGCCAGTGGCGGGCAGCCGCACCGTGAACATGGCGGGCCAGCGTCGGCGCAGATACGCGGGCAGGCCGAGCAGCAGGCCCAGGCCCATGCCGATGAACCCGGTCTGGACCAGCGCGGCCTCCCAGCCCGGCATCGCCGCCGGATCGGCCTGCTGCCCGGCGGCCTGCTGCCGGGGCTGGAACACCGAGGTGAGCACCGCGTAGGGCAGCAGCGGGACCAGGAACCCGGTGGCCACCCAGGCGCAGAAGGCCAGCGGCCGGCCCGGCAGCCGCCGGCCCCACGGCCGGACCAGGCTGAGCGCGACCACGATCCCGGCCACGGCCATCCCGATCGTGGCCGTGTTCAGCAGTACCCAGCCGGCCAGGTTGAAGCCGGTGCCGACCGGCAGGACGCCGAACAGCGAGCCGATGACCCACGACGCCTTGATCACCACGTACGGCGTCAGCGTCACCGCCGCGCCGTAGGCGGCGATCCGGCCGATCCGGTCCCAGCGGGTCACGGTTTCCGGCGCCGGGGCCTGACGCGGCGGCGCGGTCCGCACCGCGATCACCGGGTGCTCCCGGGCCCCGCGGCGCACTCCCGCCGCGCCGACGCCTCGACCACCAGCAGCGCCAGCGCCGTCGCCAGCACCGCCCCGGCCAGCATCTGCGCCGCGCCGACCCCGGCGATCCCCCGCAGGTCCTCGCCCCGGGTCACCGGCGTGGGCACGGTGCCGGCCAGCTCCCACCACAAGCCCCAGGAGAACATCGCCGCCGTCCCGGTCCACGCCGCCACCAGCGCCCACCGCGCCGGGGCGCCGTCCCGCCGCCGCACCAGGATCACCGCCCCGATCACCCCGGCCAGCGGCACCAGCGCGAACACGCTCTCCAGCACGAACCGGCTCGCCGGACCGTCCGGATCCGCCGGGTGCCCCGCCGCCCCGCCCGCGGCCCAGTACAGGTGCACCCCGATCGGCACCAGCGCGAACACCCCCACGCCGGTGACCAGCGTCCGCCGCACCCCGTCCACGACGCCGCCGGGCAGATCGCACAGCCGCAGCGCGAACAACCGCCCCCACCGGTCTCGCACATGCAGGACGAAGCCCCCGGCCAGCGCCACACCCTGCACCCCGAACCCGCCGTAGACGAGGGCGAACACCCAGCCGCTCAACGACTCCGTCCCGCCCCCGCCCCGACCGCCCGCCCCGACGCCCCCCGACGCCGCCCCGGCCAACGCCGCCACCGGCGCCCCGACCACCACCGGCGCCAGAAATCCGGTGGCCACCCACATCGGGAACACCAGCACCCACGCCGGCACCCGCAGCCCCCACGGCCGCACCAGGGCCAGCGCCACAGCGACGGCGGTCCCGTCCATCAGCACGGTGACCGCGTTGGCACCGGCCATGGCGCCACCGCGCAGGGCGGATCCGTGCACGCCGACACCGACGCCGCAGATCCACAGCGCCTTGAGCGTCAGGTACGGGACCGCCGCCACGATCGTGACCGCGCACAGCGCCGACCGCAGGCGGCCCGGCACGGGGGAGGGAACGGCAGATGGAACAGCAGGCGGAGCGACAGGCGGAACGGCAGGTGGAGCGACGGGTGGTGCGACAGGTGGTGCAAGAGGTGGCGCGGGGCGGCCGGACAGGTCATCGGCAGCCGGCGCGCACGGCGGCCCGGAAACTGGAAGGGCCGGCGACGCGGGAGTCGGGATCGCGGCCAGGTCATCGGCGGCCGCCGGGCTGTCGGCGGCACCGGGTATTCGGGCTGTCCCGGCCGCCCCGGGTATCTCGGGCGAGAAGCCTGGGTCCGAGAAGCCCGTGCCCGACAAGCCTGTGCCCAACGAGCCCCGGTCCGACAAGCCCGGGTCCGAGAAGCGCGCGTCCGAGAAGCCTGTGTTTGACAAGCCCGGGTCCGAGCAGTCTCGGTGTGAGAAGTCAGTGATCGTCATAGCCCGAGCATCGCTCCGGACCGATCTGCCCAACTTCCCCCACGCAGGGGAAAAGGCTCCCCCATTTGGGGGAGCCCTCATCATCGTGCCGGACGGCTCTCGCGCCGTCCCGCTCGGGCGCTCAGCCCTTGTACGTGTGGAACCCGCTCGGCGGGACCATCGTGTCGAAGCCCTCGACCGTCTCCGGCTTGCGGGAGGCCGGGCCGGTGTAGATCGCCGAGGGGCGGATCAGGCGGCCGGTCTTCTTCTGCTCCAGGATGTGGGCGCTCCAGCCGGCGGTGCGGGCGCAGGTGAACATGGAGGTGAACATGTTCGCCGGGACCTGGGCGAAGTCCAGGACCACGGCGGCCCAGAACTCGACGTTGGTCTCCAGCACCCGGTCCGGACGGCGCTCGCGCAGCTCGGCCAGGGCGGCCTCCTCCAGCGCGGCGGCCACCTCGTAGCGGGGCGCGTTCAGCTCGCGGGCGGTACGGCGCAGCACGCGGGCGCGCGGGTCCTCGGCGCGGTACACGCGGTGGCCGAAGCCCATCAGGCGCTCGCCCTTGTCCAGGACGCTCTTGACGTACTTGCGGGCGTCGCCGATCTCCTCGACGGCCTCGACCATGTGCAGCACGCGGGCCGGGGCGCCGCCGTGCAGCGGGCCGGACATCGCGCCGACCGCGCCGGACAGGGCCGCGGCGGCGTCGGCGCCGGTGGAGGCGATGACGCGGGCGGTGAAGGTGGAGGCGTTCATGCCGTGCTCGGCCGCCGAGGTCCAATAAGCGTCGATGGCCTGGACGTGCTTGGGGTCCGGCTCACCGCGCCAGCGGATCATGAAGCGCTCGACGATCGTCTCGGCCTTGTCGACCTCGCTCTGCGGCACCATGGCCTGGCCCGGGTGCTCGATCGAGCGGGCCGACTGGGCCACGAACGACAGCGCCATGACCGCCGCGCGCGCCAGGTCCTCGCGCGCCTTCTCGTCCGACGTGTCCAGCAGCGGCTGCAGACCCCACACCGGGGCCAGCATCGCCAGCGCGGACTGCACGTCGACGCGCACGTCGCCGGAATGCACCGGCACCGGGTACGGCTCCGCCGGCGGCAGACCCGGGTTGAATTTGCCGTCCACCAGAAGGCCCCACACGTTGCCGAACGTCACGCGCCCGACGAGGTCTTCGATGTCGACTCCGCGGTACCGGAGAGCGCCGCCTTCCTTGTCGGGTTCGGCGATTTCGGTCTCGAAGGCGACAACGCCCTCAAGGCCCGGTACGAAGTCGGACATGTGTACTCCCTCTGTTTCTTTTGTGTGCCGCTCTAGTGCTGTGGCTCGATGCGGCCAGCTGGCTTTTGCCACGGTGTCGCCTTCCCTGGCGGCATCGCGACGACACGGTGGTGTCGTGATTAGTGCGTCTCTCCTATAGTGACCCTCCACACAGCGTGCTCTGTACCGGGGGCGGTGCTGTGTCTGGAATGTCACACGCGTTACCGTGGCTCCGTGGACTCTGAAGCGCTCGCCGCGCTCCGCCGGGAATACGGCATCGGAACGCTCCGTGAACAGGACGCTGCTCCCGCACCCCACCTCCAATTCGCCGTGTGGCTGGACGACGCCGTCCGGGCCTCATTGCCCGAGCCGAACGCCATGGTGGTCTCTACCACTGACCCGGACGGTCAGCCCTCCAGCAGGTCAGTGCTGTTGAAGGGGTTCGACGAAACCGGATTCATCTTCTACACCAACCTCGGCTCCCGCAAGGGCAGGGAGTTGGCGGCCAACCCGCGATGCTCGCTTTTGTTCCCTTGGTACACGCTGCATCGCCAGGTGATCGTCATCGGCGCGGCCACCAAACTGGACCGCGAGAGCGACGCCGAATACTTCGCCACCCGCCCGCACGGCTCGCAGATCGGCGCCTGGGCCAGCGAGCAGTCCACGGTCGTCCCGGACCGGGAGTGGCTCGACAAAAGGGCCGTCGAGCTGGCCGAACAATGGCCCGAGGGGGTGCCGGTGCCGCTGCCCGAGTTCTGGGGCGGGTTCCTGGTCCGCGCCGAGACGGTCGAATTCTGGCAGGGCCGCCCCGACCGGCTCCACGACCGCCTGCGCTACAAGCGCGACGACCAGGCCGGGGCCGGGTGGGCCCTGGAGCGGCTCAGTCCCTGACGACGTCCGTGGCGCCGGCCGGACCAGGTGCATCAGCTGCACCAGCCGTACCAGCTGCGTCAGCGCCGCCTGCGCCCTCCGGCCGCACAGCCTTTGGATCGACTGCGATCCACACCGCCTCGGCGCTCGCCACCGGCTCCCCCGAAGGGCCGTAGAGCGCCGAGACCGTGAACGTCTTGCGCCCCTCGGTGCGCAGATGCCGTCCGAGCACCACGTGCGGTGCGCCCGCGACCAGCGGCTCACCGTCGTTGAGCAGTTCCACGCTCATCCGTCCGAGCACCACCGGACGGCCCTCCAGGTCGCCGGCCGACCAGCCGCCCGGGCAGTCCAGCGCGGCCCACACGAACTCCGGCCCCGAGGTGTCCTCGGCCGGCGTCCACGGCGCGGCCACGACGCCGCGCCGACCAGGCACCGGACCAGCGAAGATGTGCAGCCCGGTGGGATGTTCCGGACCGCAGACGAAGCAGGTCGGGAACGGGTGGCCGACGGAACCGGCGTAGTCCTTCGACGCCGTCACCGCCTCGTCGTACGACACCGGCTCGACCAGTTCCCCCGCAGCCTCCACCAGCTCGGCCTCGGCGACCACGGTCCCGCCGTCCATCAGCCGCAGCACCTCGGTCTCCGGCGGCTGCCGCAGCGTCAATGACTTCTCCAACGGCGGCGGTTTGCGCAGCGTCACCTGCACTTTCGCGCCCGGCGTCGGTCCGAATTCGGCCAAGAACCGTTCGGCGAGAACGCCCGCGACGTAGCCGCCGTTGCCCGAGAGCGGGGGACCGTTGAACCGTCGCGCGATCATCACCATGTCCCCAGGCTCTCAGATTCGTGGCGGCTTGAAATTCTTAGGGACTCTTAAGCGAGAAGGCGCCCCACGAGAAGCAGATCGGCAACCAGTTCCTTATAAGCCGTCTCCTGGTTGTCCGCGCGCAACACCGCGGACGGATGCGAAGTCGCGACCAACGAGACCGCGCGCCGCCGCGACGGATCGGTCCCGAACCCGGCGTCCCCGCTCGGCGGCCACACCATCACCTTGCCCCGGTCCCGCGTCACCCGGAACTGCGGGCCGACCAGGGCCCGCCCCGCCGTCGCGCCCAGCGCCACGATCACCTCGGGGTCCACTATGGTCAGCTCCGCGCGCAGCCACGGCTTGCACGCCTCGATGTGCGTGGCGTCGGGCGTCTTGTGGATCCGGCGGCCGTTGGGCCGGTCCTGGAGGAAGCGGAAGTGCTTCACGCTGTTCGTGACGTACGCCTGCCGCGGGTCGATCCCCGCCTCGGCCATCGCCCGGTCGAACAGCTGCCCGGCCGGTCCGACGAACGGCAGCCCCGCGCGGTCCTCCATGTCTCCGGGCTGCTCCCCGACGAACACCACACGCGCAGCCGGATTCCCTTTGGAGAACACCGTTTGAGTCGGCCCGCTCAACGACCCGGGCTGGGCTTGATGCAGTTCGCATCCCTGACAGGACAGAGAAGCGGTGCGCAGCGCGTCGATCGAGACCCCGCGCGGAATCGGCAGCGACATCGTTATCGTTCCTTGATTTACGATGGGTGTTCCCCAGCTGAACCCAAGGACCCATTATTACGCAGGGGCACTGACAGAATCCTCAGATACCGGTTTCTCAGTCCCGCCACTCTCGCAGCGGCCGGATCGCCAGCACCGAGGCCGCCAGCCGCAGCAGGCCCCCCACCACCCACGGCGTCGCCAGCCCGAACCGCGCCGCGACCACCCCGCCGACCAGCGCCCCGAGCGGCTGCATCCCCCACACCACCATGATCCCGGCGCTCGACACCCGGGCCAGCAGATGCGTCGGGACCAGGCGCTGCCGCTGCGACACCACGGCCACGTTCCACAACGACGCGCTCAGGCTGGCGACGCCGAGCAGCACCGCGAGCACGATCGGGTTCGGGCCGAGCAGGCCCACCCCAATGCAGGCCAGCGGCGTCACCGAGGTCGTGAAGCGCACGACGACGCGGCCGCCGAGCCGGGCCACCGCGCGGCGGCTGACCAGCCCGCCGATCACGCCGCCGATCGCGGCGGCGCTCAGCAGCAGCCCGTACCGGTGGACGCCGACGTACAGCACGAGCGTCGCGTAGCCCATCGTGTTCCCGAAGTTCGCCACCGCCGACAGCATCGTCGTCGTGCGCAGCAGCCGGTGGCGGGCCAGCCAGGTCAGGCCTTCCTTGATCTCCGCGCGCAACCGGCGGCGCGGACGGTCCGGATCCGGGGTCGAGGCCGGCGCACCCGGCTTGGGCAGCCGCGCGATCAGGAGCATCGACACCCCGAAGGTCGCGACGTCGGCCCAGAATGGCAGCGTCGGAGCCAGCGCGAACAACGCCGCGCCCAGCGCCGGTCCGGCGAAGTCCCGGGCCACCGATTGCGCCGTGAACAGCCGGCCGTTCGCCGACACCAGGTGTTCGCGCGGCACGATCGACGTCATCAGCGGCTGCGACGCGCTCTTTGCCAGCGCCGCTGCCATGCCCAGTCCAAAGGCCAGGACATAGAGCGCGCCCAATCCCCAGCCGGCACCGCGAGCCAGCGCGAGCAGCCCGACCAGGGCCACGCACACCAGCTGCCAGCCCTGGGCCCAGATCGAGAGCCGTCGGCTTTCCGAGCGGTCGGCGATCGCGCCGGCCTGGAGCGAGAACACGAGCCAGGGCAGGGTCCCGGCGACCGTGAGCCCGGATATGAGCCGTGGATCCCGGGTGTAGCCGGCGGCGAGCGACGGCAGCGCGGCGACGAAGACGCCGTCGCCCAGGACGGAGATCGCTTCGGCGGTGAACAACAGGTGCCAGTCGCGGCCGAGCTTCTTGCCCGCGGTCTGGTCCGGCCGGGGGTCGGGCGGCTGGGGAGCCGGAGTCGTGGAACGCGCTGTGGAAGGCACAGAGAGTGAGGTCATGGAGAAAGACTCGAAGACCGCCCCAGGACGGAGCTACGATTTACCCCTCGCTAAATCCACCGGGGGATCAAGGGGGGCGGGCGATGGGGAATCCGGTCCGGATACCGATCAGCAACCACGAGATGGCGCGCGTGCGCTTCGCGATCTCGCCGGTCTACGAGGCGCTGCAAGCCGTCGACGTGCTGCACGTCCCCGGGAAGCACGGCATCCACCTGCCTTGGGTGCGCTGGGCCCGCCCGCTGCTGCACCAGGTGCCGGACCTGGAGATCCTGACCGGGTTCATCGGCCGCGACCCCCGCCCCGGCGTGCTGGTCCCGGTGCCGGACGTGCACATGCCCGCGCTGGAGGACGAGCTCGACACCATCCGCACCTCCGACCCGGCCAGGGTGCGGATGTTCTTCGACAACAACGAGCCGCCCGCCGACCGGTTCCAGCGCGAATTCTACGACGATCCGCCAGCCGGGCTGGCGCGGCTCGCCGCCGTCCTGCACCGGGTCTTCGACGTGCTCGTGGCGCCGCACTGGCCGCGGATCCTGGGCGTGCTGGAGGCCGACATCGCCTACCGCTCGCGGGTGCTGGCCGACTCCGGCGTCGCGGCGGTCTTCGACGACCTGCACCCCGAAGTGCGCTGGGCCGACGGGGAACTGCGGCTCAGCGGCGCCGGATTCAGCGCCGAGCTGTGGCCGCTGGCCGCCAAGCACGTGGCGCTGGACGGCCGCGCGCTGGTGCTGGCGCCGGGCGTGTTCAGCTGGCCGGACAAGTGCGTGAACACGAAGCCGACCACCGCCGGCATCCTGCACTACCCGGCGCGGGCGGTGGGCACGGTCTGGGAGACCCGGCGGCCGGCGCCGGACGCGCTGTCCGCGCTGATCGGGCGGACCCGGGCCGAACTGCTGGTGCGGCTCGCCGAGCCGGGGACGACGTCGCAGCTCGCGCAGCGTCTGGGAGTGACGGCGGGCGCGGTCTCGCAGCACCTCGGGGTGCTGCGCGGGGCCGGGCTGGTGGCGACCCGGCGGGACGGCCGGGCGGTGCTGCATCTGCGGACCGAGCGGGCCGAGGCCCTGCTGCGCTGACCGCCGCCGTACCGCTGCGCTGACCGCCGCCGTACCGCTGCGCTGACCGCCGTTGGACCACCGCCCGGAACGCCGCAGGTGGTGCCGCGTAAGGGTGGTGCTGGGTGGCGGGCATGGGAAACGCGTGGACGGTGCCCTCACCTGTCGGGGGAATGCGCAAGAATAGAGCACCGCTGTGCGTACCGGGCTGCGATAACCGGCGGCGAGTACCGAGAACAGCGGCCGTCGGGCCCGCGGGAAGGGACGGAGAACGTGAGCAGCGACCTCATCGACACCACCGAGATGTACCTGCGGACCATTTACGAGCTTGTGGAGGAGGGCATCGTCCCGCTGCGGGCCCGGATCGCCGAGCGCCTGGGGCAGAGCGGTCCGACCGTGAGCCAGACCGTGGCCCGGATGGAGCGCGACGGCCTGCTGACCGTCGAGGGCGACCGGCACCTGGAGCTCACCGAGGCCGGCCGCGAGCAGGCCACCCGCGTGATGCGCAAGCACCGGCTCGCCGAGCGGCTGCTGACCGACGTCATCGGCCTGGAGTGGGAGGACGTCCACGTCGAGGCCTGCCGCTGGGAG
Source organism: Catenulispora yoronensis (assembly GCF_039531695.1). Taxonomy (NCBI): domain Bacteria; kingdom Bacillati; phylum Actinomycetota; class Actinomycetes; order Catenulisporales; family Catenulisporaceae; genus Catenulispora; species Catenulispora yoronensis. Next base: position 195,659 of record NZ_BAAAQN010000006.1, on the reverse strand, counting down.
CACGTGATCAGCGAGGCCGTCGAGCGGCGGCTGCTGGAGCTCCTGGACCACCCGACCGAGTCCCCCTACGGCAACCCGATCCCGGGCCTGGCCGAGCTGGACTCGTCGGTCGGGGAGCAGGAGGCGTTCCTGGACGGGGACGTGGCGAACCTGCGGGACGTGGTCGAGCGCGGCGGCCGGACCGGCGCCGCGCAGAACCTGGTGGTCCGCCGGCTCGGCGAGCCGCTCCAGACCGACCCGCAGCTGATGCTGCGGCTGCGGCGGGCCGGCGTGCAGCCGGGGCAGACGGTGCGGGCGACGGTGTCGCCGGGCGGCGTGCTCCTGGGCTCGGTCGGCGAGACCGCGGAGCTGGACCTGGACCTCGCCGGTCATGTCTTTGTCACGGTCCGCGCGGCCTAGTCCCTGACGGCCCCGGACTGTCCGGGCGCTCCGGGCGCGAAGGGTCCCCGTTCTGGGGTACTCGGACGCGCCCGGATCGACTGACCCGGATCTTCCCGGGTTGGCGCGGAAATTCGAGTACGAATCCCCTGTGTGGGTGAATCCACGCTTTGTGATAGTCAGACCGCCCACAGTGAGCAAGAATGGCGAGGCTGTCCAAGAGTCTTTGGGGGTTCGCCGCTATGTCCTCGATATCCGTCCCGGATGCCGATTCAGGCGGGCCGATGCCTTTTTCTTGTGGGTCTCGGCGCCGTCGCCTCGTTTCCTGGGCCGCCGGAGCCGCCGCCGTGGCCGCGGCCGCCGGTACGACGACTTTCAGTGCGGCGCCCGCGCAGGCGTCGGTCCATGGCGTGGCCGCACCGGCCGCCGCCCCTGCCGCTCCCGCCGCCCCGCCGTCCCCGGGCACCGCCACCGCGGTCGCGGGCAAGGTCGATCTCGACCTCCAGCTGCTCACCGGGCTCCTCGGCGCCCTGCACCTCGGCGGCCCGGCCGGCCTCGACGTCCCCTTGGCGAACCTGTCGCTGGGCACCGCGAGCGCTCCGAACGCGAACGGGGACTCCGCGAACTTCACCAACTCGGTGCTGCGGCTGCGCGACGACCTCATCAGCACCCTGCACCTTCCGGGCCCGGAGGCGGACCTGCTGAAGGCGGACGCGGTCTCCGGCACCGCGCGGGTGATCCGGGGTCCCGGGGGCTACACCCAGGCCTATGCCACGGTGGCGAACCTGCGGCTGTTCCTGCCGCTGCTGAACCTCCCGGGGGCCAGCGCCGACAACGGGATCCTGAAGATCGACGCCGTGTCCGCGCAGGCGACCTGCGTGCCCGGCCAGAAGCCCAGCGTCTCGGCGAAGCTGCCGACCACCATCCTGCTGCTGGGGCGCCAGATCCCGGTGCCGTTGAGCGGCGACATCCCGCTCGACATCGGGGTGGCGAAGCTGGACGTGCACCTGTCCCCGGTGACGACGACGGACACCCAGGGCGCGTCGTCGGCCGTGGAGGCCAGGATCACCGTCGACGCGGTGGGTCTGGCGAAGGTCAGTGGGGCCATCGTGCTCGCCTCCGCGGCGTGCACGATGCCGGGCGCGGCGGCGGTGGGGAGCGGCGCGAACCCGGCGACCGGCGGTGCGGCGGGCACCCCCGGGACTTCGACGACCGGGACTTCGACGACCGGGACCACGGCGGTCGCGGCGGCGGGCAGTGCCAACGGGGGCACGGGGACCACGGGAACCACGGGAACAGCCACCGCGACGACCTCGGCGCCCCCCACCGGCGCGGCCGGCGGGAACGCCGACCACGACCTGGCGGCCACCGGTGCCAGCGGTTCGCTGCTGCCGATCGCGGGGACCGCGGCGGTGCTGGTGCTCGGCGGCGCGGGTCTGCTGGTGTTCCTGAAGCGCCGGACGGCGGGTGCCGCTCCGCCCGAGGATCCGGGCGCGGAGTAGGCAGAGCAACCGGAGAAAACCAGGAAGCCTGAGAAAACTGGCCGTCGGATAGGACCGGGCTGCCGGAGAAAATCGGGAACCGGCAGCCGGATAGGACTGGGCAGCCCGAGAAAACCGCGCAACCGTACCGGACCGGGCAACCGGAGCCATCAGCCGAATCGGCCGGCCGTCGCCATCGCCATCGACGTCGCCATTGCCGCCTGCTCTAGAACCGTTCCCGCCCGCACGCGTAAGCCAGCGTCGGGATCAGCTCCGCCGCCTCCGGCAGCCACCGGTTCGACTCGCCGGGCGGCCGTGCCCACTGCACATGTCCGCCGGTGCCCATCCGCGACGGCGGCGCCACCACGTAGTCCTTGTCGCCGTAGCACTTCAGGTCCAGTTCGGCCCGGCCCCAGCCGGCGCGCATCAGCATCTCCGGGACCTTCGGCTTGGCTCCCGGCAGCACGAAGAAGTACAGCCGCCGGGTCGGTGTCGCCGCCACCGGGCCCATCGCCGCGCCGGCCCGCTCCAGTCGGGCCAGCGCCAGGCAGCCGGCCTGCTCCGGGACGTCGATTACGTCGAAGGTGCGCCCGGTCGGCAGCAGGATGGCGGCCTCGGGGTGGTCCTGCCACCAGCCGTGGACCCGGGAGGGCTGGGCCGTGATCTGCTTCTGCCAGTCCCGGTGCGCCGGGTGCGCGCCCAGGGCCTCGCAGGCGATGTTGGTGCAGGAACAGCGCCAGCTGCCGTCGGCACGCACCACCGAGGTGCCCGGAAGGATGTCCCAGTGCCGCGCTTCGATGTACGCCAGCGCCGCGGCCCTCAGGCCCAGGTGGTCGCCGTCCGCGGGGGAGGGGCCGGGGGAGGAGAGGTCCCCGTCGGGCAGAGACAGCACAGTCATGTGCCCTTAACGCGAGTGACAGGAGTCTGGTTACGGGGCCCATGTCACCTGATTACCCGAATGTGCAAGAGGTCTGATATTTCGTCGCGGGCATCAGTGTTCGTCCGATTAGTCGCCCGGGTATCACCCGGGGTATGGAGCCGCCCCGTGGCCCGCGCGAACCCAATCGGAGACTCGCGGAGCTGATCGCCGAGGCCGGTTGCTCCAACGCCGGGCTGGCCCGCCGGGTCAACCTCGCGGGGGCGGAGCTGGGCCTGGACCTGCGCTACGACAAGACCTCGGTCGCGCGGTGGCTGCGGGGGCAGCAGCCGCGGGCCACCACGCCGGCGCTGATCGCCGAAGCCCTCGGACGCAAGCTCGGCCGACCGGTCACCGTCGAGGAGATCGGCATGGTCGACGAGCGCGACGGCAGCTCGTCGCTGGCGTTGGGGCTGGCCGCCGACCCGGAGGAGGCGGTGACCGTCGCCGCCGGGCTGTGGCGGGCCGACGCCGCCGGCCGGGAGCAGCTGCGCGCCGCGTCCTTCGCGGTCACCGCGATGGTGGGCCCCAGCCGGGACTGGCTGATCATGGCCGAGGATCCGGTGGTGGCTCGCGGCGCGGCGGCGGCCGGGGCCAAGAACGGGCACGCGCCGCTGCGGGTCGGCGTGGCCGACGTCGCCGCGGTCCGGGCCGCCACCGACGCGTTCCGGACCCTGGACCACCGGTTCGGCGGCGGACACGTGCGCGTGCTCGCCGTGCGGTATCTCGACGGCGTCGTGGCGGAGCTGCTGCGCGGCGTCTACGCCGAGAAGGTCGGCCGCCAGCTGTTCGCGGCCACCGCCGCGCTGACCGAACTCGCCGGCTATCTCGCCTGCGACACGGGAAGGCTGGGACTGGCCCAGCGCTATTACATCCAGGCCTTGCGGCTGTCCCAGGCCGCGGACGACCGCGCCCACGGCGGTCACATCCTGGCCGCGATGAGCCACCTCGCGAATTCCCTGGGCGCGCCGCGCGAGACGGTGCAGCTGGCGCGCTCCGCCGACGAGGGAGCCCGCGGCACGGCCTCGCCACAGGTCCGTGCCGAGTTCTACTGTGCGGAGGCGCGCGGGCACGCAGCGATGCGCGACCGGCGCGCGGCCGAGCAGGCATTGGGGCGCGCCAGCGACGAACTGGAGCACAGCAGCGGCGATTCCCCGGTCTGGTCCTCCTATTTCGACCACCACTACATCGCCGACACGGCCGCCGCCTGCTACCGCGATCTGGAGCAGCCGCGCCAAGCCGCCGAGCAGGCGGGCGCCGCGCTGGCCGGGTTCGGCCCGGACAAGACCCGGCGCCGGGTGCTCAACCTGTTCACGCTGGCCTCGGCCCGGGTGCAGGGCGGGGAGGTCGAGGCCGGGTGCGCGGCGGCGACCGAGGCGGTCAAGCTGTCCGGCCGGACGCGTTCCGCGCGGACGATCGAGGCGCTTCACGACTTCGAACGCCGGCTCGATCCGTACAACGCGGTGGCCGCGACCCGGGAGTTCCGCAGCTTGCTGGCCCAGCGGCGGCCGGGTGAACCCATCAACGCGTGAACGCGTTCGGTCACAGCTGTGACACTGATGTGATTCGTCGCACGAGCGATCGGGTAGGCTCGGACCCGCCTATGGATGAGACGTTTCACGAGAGCGAGTCGATCGCCGGGGGTGCCATGCCGCCGTCGGACGACGCCGCGACCGCAGGGGCGGGAATGCCGTATCCCGCGCAATTCGCCCCCGTCGACGCGCCTGAGCAGGCCGTCCCCCATGCCGGCCCGCAGGGCGACGGCTTTCCGGGCGGCGAGATCCCGGAATCGTCAGGATTCTCCTGGCGCCTGCCGGGGCAGCAGATGCCCGTGCAGCACGCCCAGGGCGGCATCCCCAACGAGTTCGACCACCTCTTCCGCGACGCGCCGGAGGACGACCGGCGATCGCTGATGCCCGGACAGGGCCCGATCGGCGTGTCGATCGCGGGCGCCCACGGCTACCCGCAGAACGGCGGCGGCCGCCCGCAGCCGCCGCAGGGCGGTCCTGGTGGTCCTGGTGGTCCTGGCGGACCCGGCGCGCCCGGCGGACCGGGTGGACCAGGCGGCCACGGCGGCCACGGCGGCCCGCCCCCCACCCAGTCGCTGCCCCCGGCCGGCGCCACCGGCCAGCAGCTGCCGGTCTACCAGCCCCCGACCCAGGACCAGGTCGGCTACCAGCAGGGCGGCCAGGGCCTGCCGAGCCGGGCCTACGACGCCGGCGGCTACCAGGCGCAGGGCCAGCCCTACCAGGGATCCGGCGGCGACCAGGGCGGCCCGGAGTACCACACCCAGGCGATACCGCGGGTCCAGGGCCCGTACGGCGGCAACCCGGGCGGACCGGATCTGCTGCTGGCCACGGCGCCGGGCAAGCGCCAGACCAACACCACGCTCCTGGTCTCGATCGGCGTCTTCGTGGTGCTGATCGTGGTCGCCGCGGTGGCGTTCTCCGGCGGCGGCAAGGGCAAGACCGACAACGGCAAGAAGGCCTCGAACACCGACACCCCGTCGGCGACGGTCAGCAGCTCGACCGGGTCCGCGGCGCCCGGGGTGGACCCGGAGGCCAAGAAGCAGGCCGACGCGGTCTACCAGGTCATCGCCCAGAGCAAGGAGCTGCGCAGCCAGGCCAACGGCGCGTACAGCAACGTGCAGGCGTGCAAGAGCATGCCGGAGAGCAAGCAGACCTTCAGCGACGTCGCCACCAAGCGCCAGGCGCAGGCCGACACGATGAAGGGCCTGCAGGTCGACAAGCTGCCGAACGGCGCGAAGCTGGCCACCGACCTGATCAACTCCTGGCAGCTGTCGGCCGAGTCCGAGAACGACTACGTCGCGTGGGCGAACGACAACCTCAGCTGCACCGGCAAGCCGGGCGCCAACGACAACCTCAACAAGGCCAACAGTGCCGGCACGAAGGCGGGCGCGGCCAAGAACGAGGCGGTCAAGGACTGGAACGCCTTCGCGACCCAGCTCGGTGTCCAGCCCATAGGGGTCAACGACCTGTAGGCCGCTGAGGCCTGTGACTTCAGTGCGACCAGTGAGCCCGGAGGCCTGACGGCTTCCGGGCTCGCATTGTTCTCGGACGCATGGCCGACTCCCCCCGCCGCCTCCCGGTCGGCTGCCGCGGCTAGCGCAGCTGGTCGACGTACTTGTCGGTCCCCGGCACCGTGGGGATGAAGGGCGCCGCGAACTCCAGCCGCCCGAGCCCCGAAGCGCCGACCACGGCCCCGTCGAGCGTGAAGAGGTCCCACCACGCGGCCGGATCCTGCTCCAGGAAATACAGCACCGTGATCCGCCTGCCGACCCCCTCGACCGGTTTGACGTACGTCGGCGTGGTCCCGGGCAGCGGCATCGGCTCGAACACCGTCGCCATCGCGATCGGCGTGTTGTCGAGCTTCGCCGGCAGGTGCTTCTCCTTCAGCCACGCCGCCAGCGCGGCCGGGTCCTGGCCGTCGGCGGCGTCGAAGACCTCGACGACCAGGCCCGCGTACGGATGGTTGAGGGCGTGGAGGTCGCGGGGGCCGCTGTCACCGTCGCGGTAGACGGCACCGAGGTAGCTCTGGAACGACGTGAACACGTGCGTCCGCTCCTGGAACACCCGGCCGTCCGGATACAGCCGCCGGTTGATCGCCACCGTCCAGTCCATGTGGTCCTGGTAGCGGCCCTCGTTGATCCAGTACACGGTGATGTAGGCGCCGGCCGTGACCGGCTTGGCGACCGCCGACTCGGCCGGGTAGCGCAGCAGTTGCAGCGGGCGCGGAGCGACCCATCGCCGTCCGGCGAACATCCACGGCATCGACATCGCGCCGGATATGTAGTGATCGTCTTCGTACCACCGGTTGTACGCGTGCTCGTGGCCCGGATGCGGCTCGACCATGGTGATCAGCGCGCTGCCGATGCCGGGGCCGTAGGGCCCCTCGCTGGCGAGCTTCGCGTAGAGGCGCTGTTCCTTGGGCTTGGCCTCTTCCGAACGTTCTGACACGGGCCCCTCCTCGTCGACTAGGAGATCTGACGATACGTCAGATGCCGTGGGAGGGCCATGGTCGCGTGATCACCGTCCGAGCCACCTACAGCAGGATACGTATACCGGGCACGCCTGTGAGTCGTTCTCGGCGGGCGGCCCGCGCCGTAGATTCGCCAACCGGCACACGTCGCCGAGGTCGGCCAAGGCAGGGGATGGGTCCAGTGACAACGCTGCGCTCCTCCCCCGGGCGCGTGGAGTCCCTGACAGGCATGCGGTGGTGGGCCGCCTTCGCGGTCTTCCTCTTTCACAGCCCCTATTGGGCGCCGTTCCCGGGTAGATTCCGGTCAGCTCCTACCTGTTCTACTACGTGTTCTACTTCGGCAAGCCGTACCCGTGGGGCGGCTTGTTGCATGTGTTGACTTTGACCCAGGCGTGGACGCATCGGAGCTACTACGCGGCGAACGATGCCACCTGGTCGCTCTCCTGCGGGGCCTTCTTCTACCTGCATTTTCCCTTCATCGTCCGGCCCTTGATGCGGCTGCGGCTGCGGCTCCGGTGGATCGCGATGGCCGCCGTCCTCGACCTGGCCGTAGCCCTTCGCCTGGTACCGGGGTCCGGCGACCCTCTTCGGGGACCTGGACCAGGTGTTCGCGCCCCTTTTCGCCCTCTGCGTCGCCGCCGTGGCGGTCAGGGACGTCGAAGGCGGCAAGTCCTGGCTCCGGTCCCCGGTCCTCGTCGCGCTCGGCAGGTGGTCCTTCTCCTTCTACCTGGTCGAGAGCACCGTGCTGAACGCCTGCGCCCAGTCGCTGGGCGGCCGGCGGCCGGAGGCGTGGCTCGGCAACGTGCCGTGGCTGCTCCTGGCGCTGGTGGTGGCCGTGGCGCTCTCGGCGTTCCTCCACCGGTGGGTCGAACAGCCGATGGAGCGGTATCTCAAAGGGCTGTGGCCGGACCGCCGCGTTCCCTTCCGCCCCGCCTTCCACCGAACGCCGTAAAGCCCGGCGACGTGCGGTTGCTGCGGGGATCGCGGACTCTGACGCTTGAGCCATGATCGGTACGCAGCGGGTCGTCGTCGCCCTCGGCGGGAACGCCCTGTTGCGTCGTGGCGAGCCGATGACGAGCGAGAACCAGCGGGCCAATGTCGCGGTGGCCTGCGAGCGCCTGGCGGCGGTCACCGCCGGCCGCGACGTCGTGGTCTCGCACGGGAACGGCCCGCAGATCGGGCTGCTGGCGTTGGAGGGCGCGGCGTACACGCCGGTCCCGGTCTACCCGCTGGACGTCCTCGGGGCCGAGACGCAGGGCATGATCGGCTACCTGATCGAGCAGGAGCTGCGCAACCGCCTGCCCGGCGAACGCCCGGTCGCCACCCTGCTGACGATGGTCGAGGTGGACCCGGCCGATCCGGCGTTCGGCGACCCGGGCAAGCCGATCGGGCCCGGCTACTCCGGGCCGGAGGCCGCGGACCTGGCCCGCGACCGGGGCTGGAGCTTCAAGCAGGACGGCGACCGGCAGCGGCGCGTCGTCTCGTCGCCCGCGCCGCGGCGGGTGCTGGGGGTCGAGCAGATCTCGCTGCTCCTGGACGCCGGCTGCGTCGTGGTGTGCGCCGGCGGCGGGGGCATCCCGACCGCGCGGGACGCCGACGGACGGCTGGTCGGCGTCGAGGCGGTGATTGACAAGGACCACGCCAGCGGCCTGCTGGCCCGGGTCCTGGAGGCCGACGTGCTGGTGATGGCCACCGACACGGCCGGGGTCTACCTGGACTTCGGGACCGCCGACCAGCGGCTGGTCACCGCGGCCCACCCCGACGCGCTGCTGCCGGCGCACGCCGGGCAGTTCGCCGCCGGGTCGATGCTGCCGAAGGTCACCGCCGCCTGCGACTTCGCGCGGGCCACCGGCCGCCCGGCGGTGATCGGGGCGCTGGCCGACATCGAGGGACTGGTCGCCGGGACGGCCGGGACCAGCATCCGGGTCGACGCCGACGGGGTGGTCACGGCTGCCGAAGGCCGCACCGGCACCCGCATTGGCACTGACACCGGGACCGACACCCGCGCTGGCACCCGAACCCGCACCGACACCGACACCGACGACGCGATCGGCACGGCCGCCGCGGCCGGCCCGGCGAAGGGGATCTGACATGGCTCTCGGCGTCTACTCCGAGGTGGGCCGGCTGCACAAGGTGATGGTGCACCGGCCCGGTCTCGAACACGCGCGCCTCACCCCGGCCAACGCCGCCGACCTCCTCTTCGACGACGTGCTCTGGGTCGCCGAGGCGCAGCGCGAGCACGACGCCTTCTGCGGCCACCTGCGGGACCGCGGGATCGAGGTCTTCGAGGCCCAGACCCTGCTCGCCGAGGCGCTGGCGCTGCCCGAGACCAAGGACTGGGTGGCCGCGCACATGCTGAACGAGCGCGAGGTCGGCATCGAGGGGTCGGTGCGGGCCTGCCAGTGGCTGGAGCAGGCCGCGCCGGCCGAGGTGGCCGAGTTCCTGATCGGCGGCATCGCGCGGGCCGACGTGCAGCGGGAGGCCGGTCTGGAATGGCTGGCCGAGGACCCGACGACGATGCTGCTGCCGCCGCTGCCGAACTTCCTGTTCCAGCGGGACCCGTCCTGCTGGATCTTCGACGGGGTGACGATCAACCCGATGACCAAGCCGGCCCGCAAGCCGGAGTCGCTGATCGTCGAGGCCGTCTACACCTTCCACCCGATGTTCGCCGCGGAGCGGTTCCCGGTCTGGCTCGGGGGCGACGACCAGGACTGGGGCCAGTGCCATGTCGAGGGCGGCGACGTCCAGCCGATCGGCAACGGCACGGTGATGATCGGCATGGGCGAGCGGACCACCCCCCAGGCCGTGCAGATCATCGCCCGCGCGCTGTTCCGGGCCGGGTCGGCCCGGCAGGTGCTGGCCGTCCGGCTGCCGAAGTCCCGCAGCTACATGCACCTGGACACGGTGATCACGATGTGCGACCGGGACCTGGTGACGCTGTTCCCGAACGTCGTGGACCACGCCCGGACCTGGACCATCCGGCCCGGCGACGGCGCCGACGACCTGGTCGTCGAGGAGTTCGCCGGCTCGCTGCCGGAGGCCATGGCCAAAGCCCTGGACGTGCCGCGGATGCGGGTGGTGCCGACCGCCGGCGACCGGTTCGGGACCGAGCGGGAGCAGTGGGACGACGGCAACAACCTGGTGGCGCTGGAGCCCGGCGTCGTCGTCGCCTACGAGCGCAACACCGGGACCAACACCGCGCTGCGCAAGGCCGGCGTCGAGGTCATCACCATCCGGGGCTTCGAGCTCGGCCGGGGCCGCGGCGGCTCGCACTGCATGACCTGCCCGCTGGAGCGTGAACCCCTCGCCTAGGAGCCGTCGCCGGGGCCCGCCCCCGGCCGTCCTTTCCTGTCCCACGCACCGGAAGAGAGCGCCATGTTCAACCTGAGGAACCGCAGCTTCCTGAAGGAGATCGACTTCTCGCCGGCGGAGCTGCGGTTCCTGCTGCGGATGTCGGAGGACCTCAAGCGGGCCAAGTACGCCGGCACCGAGCAGCAGCGGCTGGCCGGCCGGGAGATCGCGCTGATCTTCGCCAAGACCTCGACCCGGACCCGGTCGGCGTTCGAGGTGGCCGCGCACGACCAGGGTGGCCACGTGACCTACCTGGACCCCGGCGGTTCGCAGCTGGGCCACAAGGAGTCGATCGCCGACACCGCGCGGGTGCTGGGCCGGATGTACGACGCGCTGGAGTTCCGCGGCAACAGCCAGGACGACGTCGAAGAACTCGCCCGATACGCCGGCGTCCCGGTCTACAACGGGCTGACCGACGAATGGCATCCCACGCAGATGCTGGCCGACTTCCTCACCATGCACGAGGCCGGCGGCAAGCCCTACGACCGGCTCCGGTACGCCTACGTCGGCGACTGCCGGTTCAACATGGGCCGCTCGCTGCTGGTCATGGGCGCCCTGATGGGTGCCGACGTCCGGCTCGGCGGACCGGGCTCGCTGCGGCCGCCGGCCGAGGTGGTGGACCGGGCCGAGGAGATCGCCGAGCGCACCGGGGCCCGGATCACCGTCACCGAGGACCCCAAGGAGGCGGTCGCGGGCGTGGACTTCGTGCACACCGACGTCTGGGTCTCGATGGGCGAGGGCAAGGAGGTCTGGACCGAGCGGGTCCGGCTGCTCGCCGACTACCAGGTCAACGCCGCGCTGCTGAAGGCCAGCGGGAATCCGGAGGTGCGCTTCATGCACTGCCTGCCGGCCTTCCACAACAGCAAGACCGTGGTGGGCGCCGAGATCATCGCCGAGACCGGGATGGACGACGGGCTGGAGGTCACCGACGAGGTCTTCGAGTCGCCCGCCAGCATCGTGTTCGACCAGGCGGAGAACCGCCTGCACACCATCAAGGCCGTGCTCGTCGCCACGCTGGGCTCATGAGCGCCCCGGCCGACGTCGCCGCGGCCGCCGAGCCGGCGCGGTGGTACACGCGCAGCGCCGAGGAGGTGGCCGCGGCCTTCGAGGTCGACCCGGCCGTGGGGCTCACGCCGGAGCGCGCCGCCGAGATCCTGGCCCGCGGCGGTCCGAACGAGCTGCCGCAGGAGGAGCCGCCGCCCGGCTGGCGCCGGTTCCTGAACCAGTACCGCAGCTACATGCAGATCATCCTGGTCGGCGCGGCGATCGTGTCGTTCGCCATCCAGGAGTGGGGCACCGCGGTGCTGCTGGTGGTGCTGACCCTGGTGAACGCCGTCATCGGGCTGCGGCAGGAGGGCAAGACCGAGAGCGCGATGAACGCGCTCAAGTCGATGATGAAGGTCACCGCGCGGGTGCGGCGCGGCGGCACCGAGACCGAGATCCCGGCCGAGGCGGTGGTGCCCGGCGACGTCGTGCTGCTGACCGCCGGCGACCAGGTCCCGGCCGACGGCCGGATCGTGGCGGCCAGCGCGCTGCAGATCGACGAGTCCGCGCTGACCGGCGAGAGCGTCCCGGCCGGCAAGCAGCCGGACACCCTGGCCGCGACCGGGCCGCTGGCGCCCGGGGAGCAGGCCAACATGGCGTTCATGAACACGCCGGTGACCCACGGCAGCGGCGTGGTCGTGATCACCGGCACCGGCGCGGACAGCGAGCTGGGCAAGATCTCCGGGCTGCTGAAGGCGACGGCCAAGGAGCAGTCGCCGCTGACCAAGCAGCTGGACAACCTCACGCTGTGGATCGCCGGCGCGGCCGGGCTGACGATGATCGTGATGTTCGTGTTGGGCCGGGCCCGCGGCACCGCGTGGGACGCGCTGTTCATCAGCGCCGTGTCGCTGGCCGTCGCGGCCATCCCGGAGGCGCTGCCGACCGTCACCCAGGTCATCCTCTCGCTCGGCAGCGTGGAGCTGGCGCGGCGCAACGCGCTGGTCAAGGAGCTGCCGGCGGTGGAGACGCTGGGGTTCACCTCGTCGATCAACTCCGACAAGACCGGCACCCTGACGATGAACCAGGTGACCGTCGTGGAGGTGGTGGCCCCGGCCAACCGGTACACCGTCAGCGGCAGCGGCTACAGCCTGGAGGGCCGGGTGCACCACGCGGTCGGCACCCGGGACCGGATCGACGAGGCGATCCTGCCCTACCTGGTGACCAACGACGCCGCGCTGGTCGACGGGGTCGTGGTCGGCGACCCGACCGAGGGCGCGCTGCTGGTGCTGGGGCACAAGGCCGGGGTGGACATCGACGCCACCCGCGAGCGCTACCCGCGGCTGGCCACGCTGCCGTTCGACCCCCGCTACAAGCTGATGGCCACGTTCCACAAGGCCACCGACGCCGCCGGGGCGGACGTGATCCGGTGCTTCGTCAAGGGCGCGGCCCCGGCGGTGATCGGCCGGGCCGGCACCGCGCTGGCCGACGGCGAGAGCGTGCCCTGGGACGCCGACGCGGACGCGCTGGCCCAGCAGCACATCGACCGGATGGGCCGGGAGGGCTGGCGGGTCATGGCCGCCGCCAGCCGGGACCTGGACCCGGCCGCCTTCGACCCGGACGGCGACCTGCTCGCGCTGGTCACCGGACTGCGGATGACCAGCCTGGTGGCGATGGTCGACCCGCCGCGCGCCGAGTCCAAGGACGCGGTGGCGGCGGCGCAGGCCGCGCACATCCGGGTCCGCATGGTCACCGGCGACGACGTGGTCACCGGCGCCGCCATCGCGCAGCAGCTCGGCATCCCCGGTGAGGCCATCCTCGGCGCCGACTTCGCGGCGCTGCCGGAGGCCGAGCGGCTGGCCCGGATCGACCGGATCGGCGTGGTCGGCCGGGTCGCCCCGGAGCACAAGGTGCTGCTGGTCGACACCCTCAAGGCCAAGGGCGAGGTGGTCGCGATGACCGGGGACGGCGTCAACGACGCCCCGGCGATCAAGGCCGCCGACATCGGCATCGCGATGGGCAGCGGGACCGAGGTGGCCAAGGACGCCGGGCGGATGATCCTGTCCGACGACAACTTCGCCTCCATCGTCTACGCCGTGGAGCAGGGCCGGAAGATCTTCGACAACCTGCTGAAGTACGTCCGGTTCGTGCTGATCCTGCTGGTCGTCTTCGTCATCTCCTTCCTGGGCGCGAGCATCTTCAACATCGCCGCCGGCGAGCCGTTCACGCCGCCGCAGGTGCTGTGGATCCACTTCGTGGTCAACGCCGCCTTCGGCTTCTCCCTCGGCTTCGACCGCGAGACCCCGGGTCTGATGGCGCGGGTGCCCAGGGCGCGCGGGAGCTCGCTGCTGACCCGGAGCCTGATGACCACGGTGGTGCTCACCGGACTGGCGATCGCGGCGATGCTGCTGGCGCTGATCCAGCTCGGCGCGCGGCACTACGGCGACCTGGACGTCGGGGTCTCGATCGCCTTCACGGCGTTCGCGCTGTGCCTGATCGTCGCGGCCCTGGAGTGCCGCAGCGAGACGGACTCGATCCTGACCACGGCGACGTTCGACAGTCCGCAGATGAACCGGGCGGTGATCGTCGAGCTCGTCATCGCGGTCCTGACGACGCAGATGGACGCGCTGCGGCGGTTCCTCGGGACGACGGATCTGAATCTGATCCAGTTCGGGTGGGCGGTGCTGCCGCCGATCGCGCTGTTCGTGCTTTGGGAGCTGGGGAAGCTGGTCGCGCGGCGGGTGATGGCGGGGCGGGGCGGTGCGGGGCACGGGGTCGCGGTGGGCGGATCCGAATGAACGCGGGCGGCGACGGCGGTTCCGGGCGGGCGGGCGGTTCCGGGGGTGGAGCGGGGCCTGGCGATGCTGCTGGGCCTGGTAGCGCTGCGGGACCCGGCGGCGGCGCGGAGCCTGGCGGCGGCGCCCGGCTCAGCATCCGCCAAGCCGCGTTCATCGGCGTCGGTGCCATGGTCGGCGCCGGGATCTTCGCCCTGCTCGGCGCGGCGGGCGAGGTCGCGGGCTCGGCGGTGTGGCTGTCGTTCCTGATCGCCGGGGTCATCGCGATGCTCCAGGGCTACTCGTTCGCCAAGCTCGGCGCGCGGTATCCGTCGGCCGGCGGGCTCCTGGAGTACGTGGCCAAGGGGTTCGGCCTCGGCCACGCCACCGGCATCACGGCGTGGCTGACCTACATCGCCAACGCGATCGTCACCGCGATGGTCGCCGTGTCGTTCGGCAACTACGCGAGCGCCATGGTCGCCGACGGCGACACCGCGTGGTCGAAGGTCTTCGCGGCGCTGATCATCGTCGTGATGACGGCGGTCAACATCGTCGGGTCCCGGCTCGTCGCCCGGGCCCAGACAGTGATCGTGTACGTGGTGCTGGGCATCCTGAGCGTTTTCGCGGTGGTGCTGCTCGTCAACATGACGCCGTCGCTGCTGGCCTTCTCCGGCTATCCCTCGGTGCGCCAGATCGTCTCCAGCGTGGCGCTGACGTTCTTCGCGTTCCTCGGCTTCGGCATCATCACCTTCACGGCCAAGGACCTGCCCGACCCGCGGCGCCAGCTGCCCCGGGCGATGTTCTTGGCACTCGGCATCGCGACCGTCATCTACATGGCGATCGCGCTCGGTGTCTTCGGGACCCTGTCGGTGGACAAGGTGATCTCCTCGGGCGGCACCGCCTTGGCCGTCGCCGCCGAGCCGCACCTGGGCCGCGCCGGCTACTGGATGATGAGCGTCACGGCGCTGTTCGCCACGGCGGGCGCGACCAACGCGGGCCTGTATCCGGCCGCCGGCCTGTCCGAGCGGCTCGTGGACACGGGCATGTTCCCGCCGGTCATGGCCCGGAAGGTGAAGGGGGTGACGTCCGGGCTGCTGGTCGAGGCGGCGGCGTGCCTGGTGCTCGCCGTCTGCTTCAAGCTCGACGCCATCGCGTCCATCGGCAGCGCGGTCGCGCTGCTCATCTTCGTCCTGATCACGGCGGCGCACTTCCGGGTCCGTTCGGAGACCGGCGCCAACACCTGGGTGCTGGCGCTGGCGATCGCTACGGCCGGGGTTGTGCTCGTCACCTTCGTCCTCACCACCCTGATCCACGAGGCCGCCTCGATGTGGACCCTGCTGGCCATCCTGGTGCTCAGCGCCGGGCTGGAGTTCGGGTGGCGCAGGCCGTCAGCGGAGCAGTAGCGGGATGACGATCGCGAGCACGACGATGCCGACGAGGAAGGCCAACGCCGCGGGGCGGGCGAAGTTGACGGTCCAGCCGACGCCGAAGCGTTTCTGGACCCAGACCGCGGGGTCGTCGCGGTTGAAGTAGACGACGCCGGCTTTCCAGAAGCGGTCGTCGTCGCGGTTGACGGTGCCGGGGGCGGAGTTCCCGGCGGCGGCTCCGGCGACCTCGTTCCCGGCGGCAGCGGCAGCGGCAGCGGCGTCGACGGGGAGGCGGGAGCCGCCCTGGCCGACGCGGACGACGACCACGACGAGGCCGACGGTGGCGATCGCGACCGGGGCCAGGAGCAGTACCGGGGTCCAGCCGGTGCTGCCGATGACGTCCCAGGTGGTCAGCGCGGTGACGGCGAGGGTCAGGGCGGTCGCGGCGGCGAACAGCAGCAGGCAGCGGGACATGATCGCGACGAAGCGGCGCTGGCGCTCGGCGGCGTGCGGGTCCTGGACGTCGAGGTTCGCCTTGCCGCGGACGGTGACGCGGGTCAGCACCACGATCAGCGCGGTGATCGCGATCTGCACAGCGACCAGGGCGAACGCCGAGCCGAAGGACTTGTCGGCGTAGGAGGTGGGGTGGCCGGACGCGTCGTAGTGCGTCACCAGCCGGTCGGGCATGTCGGGATAGCGGACCGCGCCGAAGACGGCGGTGGCGGCGACGACCAGCACCGCCGGCAGGGACCAGGCCCAGGGGAAGGGCTCGGGGCTGGTGCGCAGGGCCGTGTCGGCGACCGTGACCTGCTTGAGGCCCTCGAACCAGCGGCCTTCGTGCTTGGCGGCGGCGACGTGGGCCCGGGCGACCAGGTACACGGCGAACGTCCCGGCCACCTCGACCGCCACTCCCGCCAACCACGCGGCCGTGCTGGTGGCGACGAACAACGCGATCAGCACCGCGACCGCCGTCACCGCGACGACGCCGGCGCGGTACCGCCGCAGCGCCTCCGCCAACGCCGGCTCCCCGAGCCGCTCGGCCGGCACCCGCACCCCGAACCGCACCGTCCTGGGCGTGAGCATCGGCGTGAGCAGCGTCAGCCCGCCGATCAGCAGGATCGGCACCACAACAGGCAGAGATGAAGAACTTTGCATCGGAGTCTTCCCGTATCTTCCGTGGCTTCCGTGTTTTCCGTGGCTTCCGTTCACCGGCCCGAGAACTCGTCCAGCAGCGCGCGACACCGCTCCACCACCTCCGGCGGCGGCATCCCCTTCGCGAACGCCTCCGCGAGCAGGGTCCGCGCCCGCCGCTCCCAGTCGGCCACCACCTCGGCCCCGGGCGCCCCGTCCCCGGGGCCCCGCACCACCACCGCCCCGGTCCGCCGCCCGAGCCGCACCAACCCCTCGGCCCGCAGCAGGTCATAAGCCTTGTTCACGGTGTGCATGTTGATGCCCAGATCCGCCGCCAACTGCCGCGTCGTGGGCAACGAATCCCCCGCCGCCAACTCCCCGGCCGCCACCGCCACCACGATCTGATCCCGAAGCTGCTGGTAGATCGGCACATCGCCGTCCGGCTCCACGCTGAGGAGCATGCGGACCTCCTTTGCTCTGTTGCTATAGAACAACTAGAACAATGGGAAGTCAACCGCGCGGGCGGGCCGGCGGCCTCCTCCAACGGTTTCCGGCGCTGGCCAATTCGGTCCCCGGCGCCTAATCTGACGCACCATCAGATGCCGATGGGAGGGACCGCGATGTTGCTTCAGGGCAAGACGGTGATCGTGTCGGGGGTCGGGGACGGGTTGGGGCGGGAGGTGGCGGTCGCGGCTTATGCGCAGGGGGCGAACGTGGTGTTGGGGGCGCGGACCGAGAAGAAGTTGGTGAAGGCGGCGGCGGAGTTCGATGAGGGGCGGGTGGCCTGGGCGGTCACGGACATCGCGTCGGGGGAGGCGTGCGAGGCGTTGGTGGCGCTCGCGGTGGGGCGGTTCGGGGCGGTGGACGGGCTGGTGAACGTCGCGGCGCAGGATCAGGTGTTCGGCGGGGTGGCGGACGCGGACTTCGAGGACTGGCGCAGGACGTATGAGGTCAACGTCGTCGGGACGCTTCAGTTGAGCAAGGCCGCGATCCCGCATCTGGCGCGGGAGAGCGGGCCGACGACGGGGATCGTGCACATCCTGTCGCAGTCGATGTGGTTGCCGGCGACGGAGGTGAAGCAGGCTGCTTATGCGGCGTCGAAGGGGGCGTTGTTGTCGGCGACGTACGGGATGGCGAAGGAGCTCGGGCCGCGGCGGATCCGGGTGAACGCGGTCGTGCCGTCGTGGATGTGGGGGCCGATGGTGCAGGGGTACGTGGCGTGGACCGCCGCCAGCCAGAAGATCTCGGAGGAGGAGGCGCTGGCGCCGATCACGTCCCGGATGGCGTTGCCGGAGATGGCGACGGACGGGGACGTGGCCAACGCGGCCGTGTTCATGGTCTCGCCGTACGCGGGCGGCATTACGGGGCAGTCGCTGGCCGTCAACGCGGGGGACTTCATGCGGTGATCGGGCTCCGGTCGCGGCGGGCTGTGGCGGGCTGTGGCGGTCTTGTGACGTCGCCGGGCTCGCCGCACCGGGAAGTGCCAGGTCAGCGCGGCAGTGACTGCGATGCCTGACACGCCCGGCTCTGTAGCGCCGCTGTGACCTGCCCCGGATCCTCCGGTCGCACGTCGCGGCCAGGATCCGAGCATGTCCTCAGCAGCCCGCTCCCGGCCGGTGCGCACCGGCGGTCATCGCGCCGACGGCTCCCCGGTCCCCGAGCCGCGAACCACCCGTTCCCGAAGCGGCGTCCGCGGCGCGGACCACGGCCGCAGTACGGACGGCAGTACGACCCGCAGTACGGACGGCAGTACGACCCGCAGCGCGGATCGCGGCACTCCTCGCGCCGCCGCCGACAGCACATCACCCCTCCTCCCCGTTCCCCGCTGGTTCCCCGTCGCGGTGCTCATCGGCGGCCCGGTCCTCGGCGTGGCGCTCGGCACGGCGCTCGGCGGCTACCACGGCCCCCTCTTCGCCGTTCTCACCGTGGCCTCCGCCGCCCTGGCCACGGCGAGCGCCAGGCCGAACGGCCGCTGGTGGGTGATGCTGTCCGCCCCTCCGGTCGCATGGCTGGTGGCGGCCGCCGCTGAACTCCTCCTGCACGACCCGCCGTACCGCGACACCAAGGCGAAGGCGGTCGGCCTGGTCCACGCCACCTCCCACGCCTTCCCCGTCATCCTCGTCGCCGCCGTCGCGATGGGCGTGGTGTGGACGGCGGCCGTGGTGGCGGCAAAGCCTTCGCGGAACCGCGCGCGCTCCCGCCCCCGTACGCGCCCCCGCCGCCCCGCCCCCGGCCTCGTCGCCGGCCGCGCCCTGGCCTCGTTCCTCGGCCTGGCCGTGGTCGCCACCACCGGTTTCGTCTGGTTCGAGAACAAGCAGCTGACCGACGGCGTCCACACCACCGGCTCGATCAAGGAGGTCAAGCAGGGCGACGACGGCTACGTCCCCCCGCACCTCGGCAACGACGTCAACCTGCTGCTGATCGGCCTGGACTCGCGCAAGGACATGGACGGCAACGACCTGCCGACGCAGTTCGTCGAGGACGCGCTGCACGCCGGCTCCTCCGGGATCGGCGGCTACAACACCAATGTCCTGATCCTGTTGCACATCCCCGCCAACGGCGGCCGGGTCACCGCCTACTCCATCCCGCGCGACGACTACGTCGAGCGTCCCGGCGGGACCGCGGACGTCCCGGGGCTGGGCTCCATCAAGGTCCCGGACCTGGGGGTGGGCAAGATCAAGGAGGCCTACGGCAACGCCAGGGCGTACGCCGAGAGCAAGATCGTCGCCTCCGGGCTGAAGGACAAGGCCAAGATCGAGGCGGAGAGCCGGGAGGTCGGGCGGGAGGCGACGCTGCGCGCCGTGCAGAAGCTCACCGGGGTCCACGTCGACCACCTCGCCGAGGTCAACCTCCTGGGCTTCTACGACGTCGTGAAGGCGATCGGCACCATCCAGGTGTGCCTGAAGGCCCCGGCCGACGACCCGATCGAGAACGGCGCCGGCACCGGCCTGAAGCTCCCGGCCGGCGTCTCCACCATCGACGCCGCCACCGCCCTGCAGTTCGTCCGCCAGCGCTACCACCTGCTCAACGGCGACCTGGACCGCACCCACCGGCAGCAGGCCTTCCTGTCCTCGGTGACGCACACCCTGCGCCAGAAGGGCGTGCTCGGCGACCTCGGCGCGATGCAGAGCCTGTTCGACGTCGTGAAGAAGGACATCGTGATCGACGACGGCTGGAGCGTCCTGGACTTCGCCCAGCAGGCCTCGAACCTCACCGGCGGCAACGCGACCTTCTACACGCTGCCCATCAAGTCCACCGCCGAGGTCCCGGACGCCCCCGGCAGCAAGACCACGACCTCGGTGAACCTGGTCGACCCGGCGCTGATCAAGAAGACCGTCACCGAAGCCTTCGGCAACGACGCGGCCGTCGCCCCGCCGGTGACGCCGTCGACAACGGCGTCCGGCGCGACCCCGCCCCCGCCGAACCCGTCGACCTCGCCCGCCGCACCCGCGGCGCCGAAGGGGACCATCACCGTCAACAACGGCACGAGGACCACCGGTCTGGCGTCCAAAGTCTCCGGCGCGCTGTTCGCCGAGGGCATAGCGGTCGCCAAGACCGGCAACGGCGGCAACAACGTCGCCCGCACCACGGTCCGCTACGGCGCCGCCTCGGCCGATCTGGCGAAGAAGCTCCAGACGCTGCTCGGGACCAAGACCGCGCCGGTCGCCGACAAGTCGCTGGCGGCCGACGCCGTCGTCGTCACCATCGGCTACGACTACAAGCTGCCGCCCGACAAGCCGGTGTCGACGCCGTCCGGGTCCGTGTCGTCCGGGTCCACGTCGACCGGCGCGACCGGCGCGACCGGTTCGTCGGGTTCGTCCGCCCCGGCCGAATCCTCGGGCCTGAGCAGCGGCGGCGCGCTCGACATGAGCTCGCAGGACGGCATCCCGTGCGTCTACTGACCCTTCAGGTACCGGTCGGCGAACCCCGCCAGCGCATCGGTCATCTCCGCCAGTGACGGGCCCGGCGCCCGCATGTTCTTGAGGTTCGCCATCCACGGCGCGTTGAGCAGGTCGGTGACGCCCCACTCCGCCAACCGCGCGCACAGCTCCGGTGTCGGCTCCGCCAGCACCGCGAGCATCGTGCGGAACGGACGGTCCAGCGTCCCGGCCTGCTCGCGCGCCGCCCGCAGTCGATCCATGATCGACTTCGCCTCGTCGACCGTGTGGTAGATCCCGATCCAGCCGTCGTTGCGGGCCGCGCGGCGCATCGCGATGTCGGAGACCCCGCCGATGTACACCGGGATCGGATCGTTCGGCGTCGGCGTGATCGAGCACGGCGGCAGCGTGTAGTTCGGGCCTGAGACGCTCACCACCTCGCCGCTCCACAGCTGCCGCAGCGCATCGAGCATCTCGTCCAGGCGCGCGCCGCGCTTGGCGAACGCCTGACCGGTCGCGGTGAACTCGTCCTTGCTCCAGCCCGGCCCGACGCCGAGGGCCACCCGGTGCCGGCCGTCCGGCGTGCCCTGGGACAGGTAGGCGGCGGTGGCCAGTTGGTTGGCGACGGTCAGCAGGTCGCGGGCCGGCGCCACGTAGATGTTCGTCGTGAAGCGCAGCCGCGTGGTCACCGCCGCCATCGCCGCGATCGCCACCCACGGCTCGGGCCAGTGGGTTTCCCTGGCCCAGTAACGGGATCCGTCGGGCGTATACGGGTAGGGGGATGACAGCTCCACCGGATGGAAGAGGTGGTCGGGGATCGCGATCCCCTCGTAGCCGTGCTCCTCGGCGGCCCGTGCCAGGCCGGTGAAGTGCGCGGTGTCGCAGAACGCCGGCGAAAGCCAGAACTTCATGGGCCGCCTCCCCTTCACTTTTCGCTTGGGAGGAATCAATCTGACACCTAGTCAGATGTCAAGCGCGGCAACGTGCGGGAGAGTCAGGGGACGCCGATGGGCAAGCTCGACGGACGGGTGGTGCTGATCACCGGCGCGGCGCGCGGCCAGGGCGCCGAGGAGGCGCGGCTGTTCGTCGCCGAGGGCGCGCGGGTGGTGCTCGCCGACGTCCTGGACGAGCTCGGCGAGGCGGTGGCCAAGGAGCTCGGCGACGCCGCCCGGTACGTCCGTCTCGATGTCACCGACGAGGCGGGCTGGACCGCCGCCGCGGACTTCGCCGTCGCCGAGTTCGGCAAGCTCGACGGCCTGATCAACAACGCCGGGATCCTGGCCTTCAACCCGATCGAGAAGACCACCGCCGAGGAGTACCTGCGGGTGGTGATGGTGAACCAGGTCGGCGTCTTCCTCGGGCTGCGGGCCTGCCTGCCCCGGATCCGGGAGGCCGGGCGCGGCACCGTGGTGAACACCGCGAGCGTCGACGGCTTCGCGGGCATGCCCTGGCTGGCGTCCTACGTCTCCACCAAGTTCGCCGTGCGCGGCCTGACCCGGGTCGCGGCCCTGGAGGCCGGGCCGGACATCCGGGTGAACTGCGTCTGCCCCGGCGGCGTGCACACCCCGATGGTGGCCTCGCTGATGCCGCCGGACGCCGACCCCGACGCCGGCTACCGCGGCATCCCGCTCAAGCGCGTCGGCACCGCCGCCGAGGTCGCCAAGGCCGCCTTGTTCCTCACCAGCGACGACTCGTCCTACTGCACCGGCGCCGACTTCGTGGTCGACGGCGGGGCGCTGGCCGGCGTCCACTTCGGCTGATCCGCGACTGCTGGCGACCACCCGCAACCACCCGCAACTGCCCGCTACCACCCGCGACGACCTGGAGGCGCCATGGAGTTCGGCATCTTCGTCCAGGGCCATGTCCCGCTCTCGAAGCTGGCCGCGGACCCGGACTACGAGCACACCTCCCTCCTGAACGACATCGAGATCGCCAAGGCCGCCGACCGGGCCGGCTTCAAATACCTGTGGGCCTCCGAGCACCACTTCCTCGACGAGTACTCGCACCTGGCCAGCAACGACGTCTTCCTGGGCTACCTGGCCGCCGCCACCGAGCGGATCCACCTGGGCTCGGGCATCTTCAACCCGCTGCCGCAGGCCAACCATCCGGTGAAGGTGGCCGAGAAGGTCGC
Source organism: Catenulispora yoronensis (assembly GCF_039531695.1). NCBI lineage: Bacteria > Bacillati > Actinomycetota > Actinomycetes > Catenulisporales > Catenulisporaceae > Catenulispora > Catenulispora yoronensis. The sequence continues at coordinate 173,272 of NZ_BAAAQN010000006.1, read as the reverse complement.
CACCCTGGACCACCTGACCGGCGGCCGGTTCGAGTTCGGCACCGGCCGCGGCGCCGGCTCGCGGGAGATCCTCGGCCTCGGACTGCCGGACACCGGCGTCACCAAGGAGATCTGGGCCGAGGTGGTGCGCGAGTTCCCCAAGATGTGGACGCAGGACTCGTACTCGCACGACGGCAAGTGGTTCTCCATGCCCGAGCGCAACGTGCTGCCCAAGCCGTGGAAGAAGCCGCATCCGGCGATGTGGTACGCCGCCGGGAACCCGCCGTCCTACGAGATGTCGGCGCGGATGGGCCTGGGCGTGCTCGGCTTCTCGGTCGGCTCGGCGTCCGACGCCGAGGTGGCCGTCGCCGCGTACAAGAAGGCCATCCCGGCGGCCGAGCCGATCGGCGCGTTCGTCAACGACAACGTGATGGTCACCTCCTCCGCGGTCTGCCTGGCCGACCGGAAGCGGGCCCGCGCCGCCGCGGCCGGGATGGGCATCGGCCGGCTCCAGTCGCTGGTCTTCCGGTACCACGACACCTTCCCGCGCCCGTCCTGGGTGCCCGAGTGGCCGGCCGTGCTGCCGGAGCCGACGCTGGAGGAAGTGGAGTGGCGGCTGCACAACGGGTACCTGGTCTGCGGCGATCCCGACGAGGTGCTGGAGCAGGTCAAGCGCTACGAGGCCGCGGGCGTCGACCAGCTCGCCTTCGGGATGCCGATCGGGCTGGAGCAGGCCGACGCGCTGGAGACCATCGAACTGTTCGGCCGGCACATCATCCCGAAGCTCGACAAGGACCCGGTGCACCGGACGACCCGGTTCCGCAGTGCGGCCGCCGCACTGGGGAAATGACTCGGAGCACGGATATCAGCCCCTCGTGGAACGTCCCCGGTTAAGGAGTCCCCTTTTGCGTATCGGCGTCACGGTCTTCCTGACCGACCAGACCATCGGTCCGGCCGAGCTCGGGCGCGCGCTCGCCGAGCGCGGCTTCCAGTCCTACTACGCTCCCGAGCACACCCACATCCCGGTCTCGCGGGCCACCCCGGCGCCGCTCGGGGAGCCGCTGCCGGACTACTACTCCCGCACGCTGGACCCGTTCGTGACGCTGGCCACGGTGGCCGCGGTCGCGCCCGGGATCCGGGTCGGCACCGGCATCTGCCTGGTCGCCCAGCGCGATCCGATCCTGCTGGCCAAGGAGAGCGCGACGCTGGACCTGCTCACCGGCGGCCGCTTCGACCTCGGGGTCGGCTTCGGCTGGAACAAGGAGGAGATGGCCGACCACGGGGTGGTGTTCGGGCAGCGGCGCGACCGGGTGCGCGAGGGGGTGCTGGCGATGCGCGAGCTGTGGGGTCTGGACGTGGCCTCCTACCAGGGCGAGCACGTGCGGTTCGAGCCGTCCTGGTGCTGGCCGAAGCCGGCGGCGCGGGCGGTGCCGGTGCTGATCGGCGGGGCCGCCGGGCCCAAGCTGTTCCAGGCCGTGCTCGACTACGCCGACGGCTGGATGCCGATCGGGGGCCGCGGGCTGACCCAGGCGCTGCCGGTTCTGCGGGCCGCCGCCGAGGAGATCGGGCGGGATCCCGACACGCTTCGCGTCGTGCCGTTCGGGACCGAGCCCACCCCCGGCAAGCTGGAGCACTACCGGAAACTGGGCATCGAGGAGATCGTGTTCAACGTCCCTTCGGGACCGGCGGATCGGATCTTGCCGGTGCTCGACGACTACGCTCGCTATATCGAACGGGAATAACCCCGCTTCTTCGCCGCGTAGGAACAGGAATGACGATGCAGCCCACTGCCAACGCGATGCGCCGTGCCCTGCACCGGGCGGCTGAGGGAGTCGCGCTCTCCGTCGAGGAGGCGTCCGTCCTGCTGGCCGCCCGGGGCGACGATCTGGAAGCGCTGTCGGCCGTGGCCTCGCGATTGCGGGACCAGGGACTGGAGGCGGCGGGCCGGCCGGGGGTCGTCACGTACTCCCGGAAGGTCTTCATCCCGCTCACCCGGCTGTGCCGGGACCGATGCCACTACTGCACCTTCGTGACGGTGCCCGGCCGGCTGGAGTCGATGTACCTCTCGCCGGACGAGGTGCTTGACATCGCGGCCAAGGGTGCCGCGCTGGGCTGCAAGGAGGCCCTGTTCACGCTCGGCGACCGGCCCGAGGACCGCTGGCCGCAGGCCAAGGAGTGGCTCGACGCCCACGGCTACGACTCCACCCTGGACTACGTCCGCGCCATGTCGATCCGGGTGCTGGAGGAGACCGGCCTGCTGCCGCACCTGAACCCCGGCGTGCTGACCTGGCCGGAGTTCCAGCGGCTCAAGCCGGTCGCGCCCTCGATGGGCATGATGCTGGAGACCACGGCCACCCGGCTGTGGTCCGAGCCCGGCGGCCCGCACTACGGCTCGCCGGACAAGGAGCCGGCGGTCCGGCTGCGGGTGCTGGAGGACGCCGGCCGCTCCTCGGTCCCGTTCACCACCGGGATCCTGATCGGCATCGGGGAGACCGTCGAGGAGCGCGCCGACGCGATCTTCGCGATGCGCAAGGTGGCCCGCGCCCACCGCGGCATCCAGGAGATCATCATCCAGAACTTCCGGGCCAAGCCGGACACCGCGATGATGCACGCCCCGGACGCCGAGCTGGAGGAGCTGGCCGCGACCATCGCGGTGGCGCGGGTGGTCATGGGGCCGTCGGTGCGGCTCCAGGCGCCGCCGAACCTGGTGGCGTCGCAGTACGCGCTGATGCTCCGGGCCGGCATCGACGACTGGGGCGGCGTCTCGCCGCTGACCGCGGACCACGTGAACCCCGAGGCGCCGTGGCCGGCCGTGGAGGAGCTGGCGGCGCGCTCCGCCGACGCCGGATTCACGCTGCGGGAGCGGCTGACGGTCTACCCGGAGTACATCCTGCGCGGCGAGCCCTGGCTGGACCCGCGGGTGCTGCCGCACGTCCGGGCGCTGGCCGACCCGGAGACCGGGATGGCGGTGGAGGGCCGGATCCCGACCGGGATCCGGTGGCAGGAGCCGGACGGCGGCTGGGACACCTCCTCGGGGCGCACCGACCTGCACGCCTCGATCGACACCGAGGGCCGCACCGGCGACCGGCGGTCGGACTTCAGCGAGGTGTACGGGGACTGGGACGAGCTGCGCGAGCACGCGTCCCGGACCTCGGTGGACCACACCGCCGGCGTGGGCGCGCCGGAGCGGATCGACGCCGCCGTGAAGGCCGCCCTGGCCGCCGCGGAGCGGGACCCGGGGAACCTGTCCGACACCGACGCGCTGGCCCTGATCCACGCCGACGGCCCGGCCCTGGAGGCGCTGGCCGCCCTGGCCGACGGCCTGCGCCGGGACGCCGTCGGCGACGAGGTCACCTACGTCGTCAACCGGAACATCAACTTCACCAACGTCTGCTACACCGGCTGCCGGTTCTGCGCCTTCGCGCAGCGCCGCACCGACGCCGACGCCTACACGTTGTCGGTGTCCGAGGTCGGCGACCGGGCCGAGGTGGCCTGGCAGGTCGGCGCCACCGAGATCTGCATGCAGGGCGGGATCCACCCGGACCTGCCCGGGACCGCGTACTTCGACCTGGCCGCCGAGATCAAGAAGCGCACTCCCGGCCTGCATCTGCACGCCTACTCGCCGATGGAGGTGCAGAACGGCGTCGCGCGCACCGGGCTGTCGCTGCGCGAGTTCCTCGTCGCGGCCAAGGAGGCCGGCGTCGACTCGCTGCCCGGGACCGCCGCCGAGATCCTCGACGACGACGTGCGGTGGGTCCTGACCAAGGGCAAGCTGCCGGCCGCGCAGTGGATCGAGGTAGTGAAGACCGCGCACGAGATCGGCCTGCCGACCACCAGCACGATGATGTACGGGCACGTCGACAACCCGGCGCACTGGGTCGCGCACCTGCGGGTGCTGGCCCGGATCCAGGACGAGACCGGCGGCTTCACCGAGTTTGTGCCGCTGCCGTTCGTGCACTCCAACGCGCCGGTGTACCTGGCGGGCATCGCCCGGCCCGGCCCGACCGCGCGGGACAACCGCGCCGTGCACGCGATGGCGCGGATCATGCTGCACGGCCGGATCAAGAACATCCAGACCTCGTGGGTGAAGCTCGGCGTGGAGAACTCGCGGCAGATGCTGCGCGGCGGCGTGAACGACATGGGCGGCACGCTGATGGAGGAGACCATCTCCCGGATGGCCGGCTCGGAGTACGGTTCGGCGAAGGGCATCGCGGAACTGGAGGAGATCTGCGCGCCCCTGGGCCGTCCCACGCGCCAGCGGAGCACGCTCTACGGCGAGGTGCCGCCGGAGCGGATCGCGGCGGCCCGGACGGCCGACGAACGCGGGCTGCTGCGCACCATGCTGCCGCTCGCCTGAAAAATCTTCGCGGGTCTGTCGATGCCGGGCCCGGCTCGTTCGTCGGAACGGTGCCGGGCTCACCGGAGCCCACTGACGGCAGGAGGCGACACCCATGTCGAAGTATCTGGTTCTGATCTACGAGAACGAAGCCGACTACGGCACCCTTTCCTCGGAGGAGTCGGACACGGTGACCGAGGCCCACCGCACGTTCCTCGCCGACAACAAGGACGCGATCATCGGCGGCGAGGCGCTCCAGCGCGCCTCCACCGCCACCAGCATCCGCAAGGGCGTGGTCACCGACGGCGCGTTCGTCGAGACCAAGGAGGCCATCGGCGGCTACTACCTGATCGAGGCGCCCGACCTCGACGCCGCGCTGGCCATCGGCAAGCAGGTGCCCGCGCGGTTCGGCGGGGTCGAGGTCCGGCCGGTCCTGCTGTGGGACGTGTGAGATGACGGACGCTGGACGCGGCGGCGGTGGCGATGGCGCCGTCGCCGCGCCCGGCGACCTGCCTGTGCCCGATGACCTGCCTGCGGTCGCGGCTGTGGGCGCACCAGCCCCGGCCCCGGCCCCACCCGCCGTGGCGGCCGCCGTCGCCGCCGCGCACCGGCGGGAATGGGCCTTCGTCCTCGCCGCCACCGCGCGGGTCACGGGCGATCTGGACCTCGCCGAGGAGTGCGTCCAGGACGCGTACGCCAAGGCGCTGACCGCGTGGGCCGCGGACGAGGTGCCGAAGCGGCCCGCCGCCTGGCTGACCGTCGCCGCCCGGAACCGGGCGCTCGATCTGCTGCGGCGCGACGTCGCGCTGCGCAAGCGGCTGCCGCTGCTGCTCGACGAGCCGCCGGAGCCCGAGCCGGACTTCCCCGACGAGCGGCTGCGGCTCATCTTCACCTGCTGCCATCCGGCGCTCGCGCTGGAGACTCAGGTCGCGCTCACGCTGCGACTGCTGTGCGGCCTGACCACCGCCGAGGTCGCGTGCGCGTTCCTGGTCGGTGAAGCGACCATGGCCGCGCGCATCACCAGGGCGAAGAAGAAGATAGCGGGCGCGGGCATCCCGTATCGGATCCCGGATTCCGAGGAGCTGCCGGCCCGGGTCGAGGCCGTGCTCACCGTCGTGGACCTGGTCTTCACCACCGGGCACACCGCGCCCGCCGGGGCCGACCTGGTGCGGGCGGACCTCGTGGACCGGGCCCGGGACCTGGCGCGGATGCTCAGGACCCTGCTGCCGGGCGACGCCGGGGTGGCCGGGCTGCTGGCCAACATCCTGCTCACCGACGCCCGGCGGGCCGCCCGGGTGGACGCCGACGGGCGGCTGGTACTGCTCGCCGACCAGGACCGGGCGCTGTGGGACTGGGACGCGGTCGCGGAGGGACGGCGGCTGCTGCGGGAGGCGCTGCGCCGCCGGCCCCCGACCCGGCACGCGCTGATGGCCGCGATCGCCGCCGTCCACGCCGACGCCGTGAGCTGGGAGGCCACCGACTGGTACGAGATCATCGGCCTCTACGACGTCCTGCAACGGCACTGGCCCTCGCCGGTGGCGGCCCTGAACCGGGCCACCGCGATCGGATTCGCCTTCGGCCCCGAGTACGGCCTGCGCGCCCTGGACGCCCTGGCGCTCGAACCCTGTCTCGCCGGCTATGCGTACCTCGCCGCGGCCCGCGCCGGCATGCTGGGCAAGCTCGGGCGGGCCGACGAGGCGCGCGCCGCGTACGAGGAGGCGCTGCTGTTCACCGACAACGACGTCGAGCGCGAGTTCCTCGCCTCGGAGCTGGCGGCGCTGGCGGCGCCGGGCGCTCAGAGGTTGGACGGGAAGTCGTAGGGCCGGAACTTCACGTCCTGCCCCACGTTCAGCTGGATCGCCTCGTGCGCCTTGATCGGCACCTGCCGCGGATCGCCGTCGAACGGCAGCCCGTCCACCAGCACCGTGACCGCTCCGGTGGCCGGCCCCACCTGGTCCCGGGACAGCGGCTGGCCCCACACGTCGAAGAACTGCCCGAGCGTGAACGCGTGGAACTCGGGCGCCTCGGCGTGGATGATGCCGGACTCGTCGTGCGTGTGCAGCCAGTAGAAGCCGTGCGCCTCGGTGATGACCGGGTCCGCGCGGTCCGGGTCCAGCTTGATCGGCCGCTGGACCCCGACGCCGGCCGGGAGCCAGGCCTCGACCCCGTTGATGAACAGCGTCAGGTGCGCGTGGACGTGGTAACCGCCGCTGACCATCGGTCCGGACGGGATCCCGTCCACCGGTGTGCCGTCCCGCACCGTGGCGGTGGCCAGCACCGGCTGGTCGTCGGCGAAGCCGGGGCCGTCGTCGGCGGCGGCCCCGGGCGCGCCGCACAGGGCCGCGAGCGTGCCCAGGACCGCGCTCAGGACCGGGCCGGCGGTCCGGATGCCGACCCGCCGGAAGGGAATGCTGTGCCTCATGGAATAGAGATTCTTTTCGGGTATGCCGGTTCTGTCATCAATTGCGAATGTTCATCATCGTAGCCGCAGTGCGGCGGGCGCAGCGTCACTCGAAAGCGTGAAACGGCTGAGGTGTCATCGCAGCTCGCGCTTGAGCACCTTCCCGAGCGAGCTGCGCGGGAACGCCTCGACCAGCTCGACGTGCCGCGGCACCTTGTAGTTGGCCAGGCGTTCCTCGGCGTGCTTGATCAGCGCCTCGGGGTCGATCCCGTGGCCGGGCACCGGGATCACGAACGCCTTCCCGACCTCGCCCAGGCGCGGGTCCGGCACGCCGATCACCGCGGCCTCCCGCACCCCGGGGTATGTCAGCAGCACCTGCTCGATCTCCGCCGGGTAGGCGTTGAAGCCGCCGCAGATGAACATGTCCTTGATGCGGTCGGTGATCCGCAGGTTCCCGGCGCCGTCCAGCTCCCCGACGTCGCCGGTGTGCAGCCAGCCCTCGCCGTCGATGGCCTCGGCGGTGGCTTCCGGGTCCTCGAAGTAGCCGGACATCACGGTGTAGCCGCGGACCAGGATCTCGTTCGTGTCCTCGGCGATGCGGACTTCGACGCCGTCGATGGCCCGGCCCGAGGTCCGGGCCACGGTCTCCGGGTCGTCGCCGTCCCGGCTCATCGTCACCACGCCGGTCGCCTCGGTCAGTCCGTAGGCGGTCACGACGGTCGCCAGACCCAGCTCGTCCCGCATCCGCCGGATCAGCTCCACCGGGATCATCGCCGCGCCGGTCGCCGCCGCGCGCAGGGAGCTGAGATCGTGCTTCCCGAGGTCGGGGTGCGCCAGCATCATCTGGTAGACCGCCGGGGCGGCCGGGAACACCGTGATCCGCTCCCGCTCGATTGTGGTGAACAGCGCCTCCGTGTCGAACGAGGCCAGCGGCACCATCGTGGCGCCGCGGGTCAGGCAGGCCAGGATCCCGGCCTTGTAGCCGAAGGTGTGCGAGAACGGGTTCGCGATCAGGTAGCGGTCGCCGGCGCGCAGGCCGACTATTTCAGACCATTGATCGAAGGCGCGCGTGCTCTGTCCGTGCGTGGTCGCGACGCCCTTCGGGGCGCCGGTCGTCCCCGACGTGAAGAACAGGTCGCCGGGGGAATCAGGGCTCACCGAAGCCGCGGCCTCGTCGAACGCCGAGGCCGGGACCTTCATGCCCGGCGCCCGGAACTGGCGTCGTGACACCACCGGCGGCAGGCCGCCGTCCGTGAACGCGGTCATCGTCTCCAGGGCCGGCAGTTCGGCGCGCAGGGCCGCCAGCTGCCCGACGTAGTCCACCCCGAGGAACTCGCCGGACACCGCCGCCAGCTTCGTCCCCGAGCTGCGCAGGATGTGGCCCACCTCGGCCGGCTTCAGCCGGGTGTTCAGCGGCACCAGCACCGCGCCGACCGAGACCGCGCCCAGGGCGGTCACGATCCACTCCGCCGAGTTGGGGGCCCACAGCGCCACCCGGTCCCCGGGGCGCACCCCCCAGGCGATCATCGCCCGCCCCGCCTGCCGCACCCGCGCGGCCAGGCCGGCGAACGTCAGCCGCTCGGCGCCGTCGACCACCGCCTCCCGGTCGCCGAATTCCGCGGCGGCCCGCGCCACCAGCTCCGGGACCGTCGTTCCGCTCTGCCGCACCGTCATCACCGAGGGCCTTTCGCGCGAGGGAAAGTTGGCTCTGGCACCGTGCCGGGGCCCATGATAGGCAGATATCTGACGCCGCGTCAGATGGGAAGGTGCATGAGTCCGACGCCCTTGCAGGACCGGGCCGCGATCGCCGGCATCGGCCAGACCGAGTTCGCCAAACACCTGGAGCTGTCCGAGAAGGCGCTCGCCTGCCGGGCCATCGCCATGGCCCTGGACGACGCCGGCATCGCCGCGCACGAGGTCGACGCCTTCGCCGCCTACACCATGGAGGCCACCGACGAGGTCGAGGTGGCCAAGGCCGTGGGCGCCGGCGACGTCACCTTCTTCTCCCGCGTCGGCTTCGGCGGCGGCGGCTCCTGCGCCACCATCGGGCATCTGGCCATGGCGATCGCGACCGGCCAGGCCGAGGTCGGGGTCGCCTGGCGCTCGCGCAAGCGCGGCAGCGGGCCGCGGCCGTGGACCGACACGGTGAACCAGCTCCCCACCCCGGCGCAGTGGACCCGGCCCTTCGGCCTGCTGCGCCCGGTCGACGAGATCGCGGTCCTGGCCCGGCGGTACATGCACGAGTACGGGCTCACCCGCGAACACCTCGGCAACGTCGCCATCGCCTGCCGCAACCGCGCGAACGCCAACCCGGCGGCGATCATGTACGGCCGCGAACTCACGATGGACGACTATCTCCAGGCCCGGATGATCTCCGATCCGCTGTGCCTGTTCGACAACTGCCTGGAGACCGACGGCGCGCTCGCGGTGGTCCTGGTCTCCGCCGAGCGCGCCCGGGACTGCCGGCAGCCGCCGGTGTACGTGCACGCCTTCGGACAGGGCCTGCCCGCCCAGCACCACGGCATGGTCAACTACTGGAACGACGACCCGCTCGCCGGGCCGTCGTGGATCGCGGCGCGGCAGCTCTGGAAGCACTCCGACCTCGGGCCCGGGGACGTCGACGTCGCGCAGATCTACGATGCCTTCACCCCGCTGATCCCCTTGTCCCTGGAGGGATACGGCTTCTGCGGCAAGGGCGAGGGCGGCTCCTTCACCGAGGACGGCGCGCTCGAACTCGGCGGGCGGCTGCCGATCAACACCTCCGGCGGCGGCCTGTCCGAGGCCTACGTCCACGGCTTCAACCTGATCAACGAGGGCGTGCGGCAGCTGCGCGGGACCTCCACGAACCAGGTCGCCGGGGCCTCGACATGCCTGGTCACCGCGGGCGAAGCTGTACCGACGTCGGCCGTCCTGCTGCGCCGGGACTGAAGGAGGCTGCCCAGATGCTCAAACCGTTCGTCGACGCCGACGGCGCGCCGTTCTTCGAGTACGCCGCCCAGGGCGAGTTGCGGATGCAGACCTGCGCGCGCTGCGGCGAGGTCCTCTTCCCGCCGCGCCCGATGTGCCCGCGGTGTCAGAGCACTGAATTCGCGTGGAAGCGGATGTCGGGGCGGGGCCACATCTGGTCCTTCGCCGTGCCGCGTCCGCCGCTGCTGCCGGACTACGCGGCGCTCGCGCCGTATCCGGTGGTGGTCGTGGAGCTGGAGGAGGACCGGCGGCTGCGGCTGGTCGGCAATCTGGTCGCTTCTCCCGAGGCCGGCATCGACTCGGTGGACCCGGCCACGATCGAGATCGGGCAGCCGGTCCGCGTGGTGTTCCGGGAGTTGGAGGGGCTCGCCGTGGCGGCCTGGACGCCCGATGAGTGATCTCGAATTCAGTACCCTCCAATACCGGGAGCGGGACGGCGTCGCCCGGGTGACGCTGCACCGGCCCGAGCGGCTCAACGCCTTCGACCTGGTGATGGCCGACGAGATCCACAGCCTGTGGAAAACGCTGCGGCACCGCGACTCGGTGCGCTGCGTGGTCGTGACCGGCAGCGGGGACCGGGCGTTCTGCACCGGTATCGACCGGGACGCCCGGGTGCCGCAGCCGTCGTCGCCGTTCATGGTCGACGACCCCGGCATCGCGCTCGGCCCGAAGTCCGCCGACCTCTGGAAGCCGGTGATCGCCGCGGTCAACGGCATGGCCTGCGGCGGGGCGTTCTACCTGCTCGGCGAGTGCGAGTTCATCATCGCCGCCGAGCACGCCACCTTCTTCGATCCGCATGTCAGCTACGGCATGGTGCCGGCCTACGAGGCCGTGCACCTGGCGCAGCGCATGCCGCACGGCGAACTCGCCCGGCTGGCGCTGCTCGGCACCGCCGAACGGATGACGGCCCGCCGGGCGCACGAGATCGGCCTCGTCAGCGAGGTGGTGCCGGACAACGCGGCGCTGGCGACCGCCGCCGAGTGGGCCGCGCGGGTCGTCGCGGACAGCGAGCCGAGCGCGGTGGAGGGCACGGTGCGGGCGATCTGGGCCGCGCGGGAGATGGCGAAGGGCCAGGCGCTCGGGCTGGCACCGCATCTGGTGCGGCTGGGGAACCTCGGCGCCGAGCGGCAGGCCGAGCTGTTCCGGGAGCGGCCCCGGGGCGAGGGCTGGCGGGCCCGGTGAGGCGGGCCGCGAAGCCTTTCGCCCCAGCGGCGAAACGCTGGCGGCGTTCGAACCCTGACTCGTACGCTGCTGCGGCAGGTCAAGACGTGGGTGACCGCGGGATCGGCACCCACCCCGGTTGGCGATCCCCCCGAGTCAACCGGGTTCGCGGCTGGAGCCGTGTCGGGCTCCAGCCGCCTCCGCGTGCCCGCACCGGGATCCGGACGCCCCCGCGCCACCACGTTTCGCAGGACCTTTAATCCCTGCACGGAAACCATGGTCGGCGAGTACCTCAGGGTGCTACTTTGCATGCACCCCCCACGCGGCAACCACCTTCGAGGTGGTGACGGCGGCCGGTCCTTCCCGCGGGCCCGGCCGCCGTCTGCTTCGTGGCCGCCGATCGCGCAGCCGCGCTCAGGCCGGCAGCCGCACCGGATCGGTCGGCGAGGGGGGCAGACCACCCGCCGTCCGGGGCGCGGCCGGCAGGCCCGGCAACGCGGTCAGCGCGCTCAGCGCGGTCACGGCCGGCCCGGGAACCTGGGGCAGGGCCGGGCCGCACAGGGACGGCGGCGGTGGCACCGGCGTCGGGGTGAGGGCCGGGGCCACAGCCGGCGTCGGAGCCGGAGCGAAGACCTGAGCCGGAACCGGATTCACGGCCGGAGCCGGAACCGAAGTCAGGACCGGAGCCGGATTGGCGGTCTGGGTCAGGACCGGAGCCGGATTCACGGCCGAAGGGAAAGCCGGGGCCGTATTCGGGAGCGGTGCGAAGGCCGGGGCCGGATTCGAGGTCGGGAGCGGTGCGAAAACCGGGGTCCGAGCCGGGGTTCCGGCCGGGCCCGGGTTCGCGGTCGGGCCGGTGGCCGGCGCTGTCGACGCCGGCACCAGGTGGCCGGGCACCGGGTGGCCGGGTACCGCGCAGCCGTTGGCGGTCTCGCCGCGGACCGGCGGCGGTGCCTGCCCGTAGACGCGCGGCTGGTGCTGTGCCGCCCGGCTCAGGGCCGCGGCCAGCCGCCGGGCCGCCGTCGGGCTGATCCGCCCGACGGTCACCATCGGCCGGCCGTAGACGTTGACATCACCGCGCAGGCGCGGGATCTCCTCGGCGAGGCCGAGGGCGGCCAGTGCCGAGCGCAGGAGTTCCGTGGCCTCGATGGCCTCGGCCCACGCCATGCCTAAGAAGGGTTCGTCGTCCCCGCCAACAGCGGGTGCGACCAGGGGTACAGCGGCGGAATCGCCCATCGTCATCTCCTCCGGACTGTGCAAGAGTCGACACCCGGCTTCGGTCACGGTCAATCCTCCAACCGGGTGAAAGGGGACTGCGTCGCGTCTCCCCAACCCGGGTCCGGCGCGGGACGATCCGGGCGGAACCCGTTGTGGGAAGGGGCGGCGGAACGGTGGCGCGGGCCGGACTCCGGTGGACCGCGGCGTGGCCCGGTACGGCGAAATCATGGTTCTTCCGTGGTGGAGCGACCTCTGATACACAGGCGGATGTGACGTCGTTCGCCGGACGGGTCGCCGTCGTCACCGGCGGGACCCGGGGTATCGGACGGGCGGTCGCGGCGCGGTTCGAGGCCGCCGGGGCCACCGTGGTGACGCTGGCGCGCACCGAGCCCCGGCAGGCCGTCGGGCGCTTCCTGGCCGCCGATCTGGGCTCCCGGGCGGCCGTGCGCGCGGCCTTCGCGACCGTCGCCGCCGAGTTCGGCCGCGTCGACGTGCTCGTCAACAACGCCGGCGGCGCGCGGCCCGGCCCGGCGCTGGACTATCCGGAGGCGGCGGCCCGCGCCGCGTTCGACCTCAATGTCCTCGGGGTCCTCTACGCCGCGCAGTGCGCATACCCCCTGACCCCGGAGCACGGCGGCGCCGCCATCGTGAACATCGGCTCGGTGGCCGGCACCCGCCCGAGTCCGGGCACCGCCGTCTACGGCGCCGCCAAGGCCGCGCTGGCGGCGCTGACCAAGAGCCTGGCGCTGGAATGGGCGCCGCGGATCCGGGTGAACTGCGTATTGCCGGGGCCGGTGCTGACCGAGTCGCTGACCGCCTACCACGGCGGCCCGGAGGCGGCCGAGGCGGTCGGTCGCGGCCTGCCGATGGGGCGGATGGCCGAGCCCGACGACATCGCCGAGGCCTGCCTGTTCCTGGCCTCGGAGCAGGCCCGCCACATCTCCGGCGCCGAGCTGCTGGTCCACGGCGGCGGCGAAGTGCCGGGCTTCAACCGCGCCGCGCGGGAGGCGGCGCGTCCGCGAGGGTTCGGGGAGGGGAAGTGACGAGCATGATAACGCGTGCCGATCTTCGGCGATCACCCAGGTCTGGGCAGGTTCGAGGGCCCGCAGCGAATAAACTGACGGCATGACAGCTCAGCAAGTGCGCACCGTCGACGGGCGGATCGCGGGTAAGCGCGGCCAGGCCACCCGGGCCCGGCTGCTGGAGTGCCTCGGCGAGATGCTCGTGTCGCAGCCGTACCGCTCCATCACCGTGATCGACGTGGCGCGGCTCGCCGGGACCAGCCCGGCCACCTTCTACCAGTACTTCCCGGACATCGAGTCGGCCATCATCGAGATCGCCAACGACATGGCCAAGGACGGCGCGCACCTCAAGGAGCTCGCCGACGGCCGCACCTGGACCGGCCGGGCCGGCATGCAGGCGGCCGAGGCACTGGTCGACGGCTTCCTGGCGTTCTGGAACGAGCACGAGGCCATCCTGCGCGTGGTCGACCTGGCCACCGCCGAGGGCGACAAGCGCTTCCACAAGATCCGGATGAAGATCCTCAACAACGTCACCCTCTCCCTGGCCGACGCGATGACCGAACTGCAGTCCGCCGGCAAGGCCGACGGCGTGATGCCGCCGACGGCCACGGCCGGCGCCCTGGTCGCGATGCTGGCCTCGATCTCCGCGCACCAGCGCGTGTTCGAGGCCTGGAGCATCAAGCTGACCGAGCTCCGGGCGGCGATGATCGGGCTGGTGTACATGGGGATCACCCAGAAGAAGCCGGTCGCGGCCTGACCGGATCCGCTTCCGGCCCGGCGGACCGGATCTCCGGACCGGCCGTCGGGGCCGGGCCTGGCGAGGTTGCGCGATCCGGCTCGCGCTTTCCGGTCCCTGACATGGCCGGTTCCACCATCAATCACGTAGAAGTCTTGGATCGCGGGCCTCTGGATTAGCCACGCGGCGCGAGGGAAGATCTGAGCGCGAGTCAGATCGGTACCCATCCCTCAGGGAGCTCCGATGACCTTCCTCGCCCACGCCGTCCGCAAAGCCGCGCGCGACCACGGACCGGCCCCGGCCCTGGTGGCCGGCCGTGGCCCGCTCTCCTTGTCCTTCCAGCAACTCAACGCGTCCTCCGAGGCGATGGCCGCGCGCCTGGCGGTGCGGGGCGTCGGCCAGGGGCAGGTGGCCGCGCTGCTGCTGCCGAACTCCATCGACTACGTCGTCGCCTATTGCGCGCTGGCGAAGATCGGGGCCGTCACCGCGGGCATCGGCGGGCACTACTCGCCGGCCGAGCGGCAGGCGATGCTGGAGCGGGCGCGGCCGGACGTGGTGGTCGGGACCGAGGAGCTGCTGACCGGGCGGCTGCCGGATGCGCAGATCATTCCGGTGCGGCAGGCGCGCGATCGTCGCGAGTTCGCCGCGGGACTCCCGTTGCTGGGCCGCGAACGCGTGCGCGCCGTGCCGAAGCCCCGTTCGCACAGCGAGCCGGAGACGATCGTCTTCACGTCCGGAACGACGGGCCTGCCGAAGGGCGCGTTGTTCGGGGCGAAGCAGATCGCCGCGATCGCCGGGATGGACGGCGCGGCGCAGTCCGGGCCGATGCCGCTGCTGGTCGCCACCGGCCTGAACCACGTCGGTTTCATGACGAAGCTCGCCGGCCACCTGCTCTCCGGCAACTGCCTGCACCTGCTCCCGCGCTGGCGCGCCCGCGAGGCGCTGGACCTGGTCTGCGCCGAGCACATCCCGGTGATCGGCGGGGTGGCCTCCCAAGTCGCGCTGCTGCTGCGGGTCTCCGGCCTCGCCGCGTACCACACCGAGGACATCAAAGCCCTGATCATCGGCGGCGGTCCGTCGCCCGCCGATCTGGTGCGCCGGGCCCGCGCGACGTTCGGCGCGGGCTACTCGATCCGTTACTCCTCCACGGAATCCGGGGGCCTGGGCACCCTGACCGCCTTCGACGCCCCCGACGAGGAACTCTTCCACACGGTCGGTCGCCCGCGGGCCGGCACCGAGATCTCGATCCGCGACGAGGAGGGCCAGGCGCCGCCGGCCGGGGAGGCCGGCGAGGTGTGGATCCGGTCGGCCGCCGTCATGGCCGAGTACTGGCACGACCCGGCGGCGACCCGGGCCGCGCTGACCCCGGACGGCTGGCTCCGCACCGGCGACCTGGGCCTGCTCGACGACGTCGGCTGCCTGCGCCTGGCCGGCCGCCGCGACGACATGTACATCCGCGGCGGCTACAACGTGCACCCGCAGGAAGTGGAAGCCGTGCTGCAGGAGTACGCGGGGGTCGGCGAGGTGGCCGTGGTGCCCCGCCCGGACGCGGTGATGGGCCAGGTCGGGGTGGCGTTCGTGGTGCCCGCCGACCCGGACGCCCCGCCGACGCTGGAGGAGCTGCGCCTGTTCGCCGGGCCCCGGCTGGCCAAGCACAAGCTCCCCGAGGACCTGCGCCTGGTCCCCAGCCTGCCCCTGACCTCCGGCCAGAAAGTGGACCGTTCGGCATTGCGAAAGCGCGTGGGCCCCTGACAAACAGAACTCTGTGAACGCGAGATCTCCTGCCTGTTGCCTCTGGGCTAATTCGCAGCCGCGCCCTAAACTGACACATCGTCAGGTTACTGTTCGGTTCCCTTGAGAGGGCGGTGCGATGCCTGCCACCAGTGTGATGACCAGCGAGCAGAGCAAGGTGGCCCGGCACCGGCCCGCGCCGGAAGCCCACCGCCACCGGATCCCGCCCCGGCCCCCGCAGTCCGCCGAGCCGGCCCCGGCCGCCCCGGCGCTGGCCCTGGTGACGACCGGCGCGCACACCGGCTGTCCGCTGGTCACCGCCGAGGAGCTGGGCGTCCGGGTGGCCGGTTCGGTGCACTGCGGCTCCGGCGGGCCGGCCGGGACCGGGACCGGCCCGACGTTCGCGGAGGCGGTCGAGGCGTTCGCTCAGGCGGACGGCGTCGGCGCGATCGCCGCCTGCGTCGACGCGATCGGCACCGACCTGGACGGCCGGGCCCTGATCCGCGCCGCCGAGGCCGCCGCCTCGGCCGCCCGCCCGCTGGTGGTGCTGGCCACCGGCGGCGACCGGGTGATCGACGCGGTGCTGCGGCAGTCCGGCGTGGTCCGCGTCGACGGCTTCGACCAGCTCCTGGACTGCGCCGCCACCCTGGCCCGGTTCCCGCGCCCGGCCCAGCGCCCGGGCCCGGTCCGGATCGCCGCCGACTCCGGCGGCGCCGCCGCCCTGCTGGCCGACCTGGCCGGCCGCGCGGGCCTGCCGGTCGAGGCCGCGGACGCCGGCGCGGACTTCGGCGCGGGCTCCGGCGCGGACTCCGGGACGGGCGCCGACATCGCCGAGCTCGCCGCGCGCCCCGGCGCCGGGATGCTGCTCTACGCCGTCACCGAGACCGGCGCCGCCGCCGAGTGGACGGCCGCCGCGCTGGTCGAGGCGGCCCGGGCCAGCAGCACGCCGATCGGCGCCATCTGGTGCTCCTCCGGCGGCACCGAGACCGGCTACCGCCTGATCCTGCAACGGTCCCCGGAGATCGCGGCCTTCCGCACCCTCACCAACGCGGTGGTCGCCGCCAAGGCCTACTACGACCACTGCGACTTCCGCTTCCGCATCCCGGCGCTGGTCGAGGACAACGCCATGGCCGGGGTGAAGGCGCGGCAGATCCTCGCCTCCGGCTCCGGCGGCGCCCGGAAGAAGGACCCCGCCGCCGGCAAGGGCCTGTCCGAGTCGCAGACCCACCAGCTGCTGCGCGCCTACGGCATCCGCACCCCGCGCGAGCAGCTGGTCACCAGCGCGGCCTGGGCGGTCCGGGCGGCGGCGACCATCGGCTACCCGGTGGTGATGAAGGCTTCGGTGGCGGGGCTGCCGTCCGCCTCGTCGGCCGGGCTGACCCGGGCCGCCATCACCTCGGCGTCCCAGGTCCGGGAGAACTTCAAGGACCTGATGGACTCCGCCGGCCGCCAGGGCTTCGGCACCCTGGACGGCGTCCTGATCGGGCAGCAGATCACCGGCGGCGTCGACACCATGGTCGGGATCCGGCGCGACGACCGGTTCGGTCCGGCCGTGGTGGTCGGCGTCGGCGGGGCCTACGCCGAGACCCTGGGCGACGTCGCGATCCGGGTGGCGCCGTTCGACGCCCACCAGTCCCGCCGCATGCTCGACGAGCTGCACTGCCTGCCGCTGCTCACCACGGCCGGCGCCGACCTGGAGGCGCTGGCCGACACCGTGCTGCGGGTGCAGCGGATGGCCCTGGACCTCGGCGACGTGCTGGAGACCTTCGACATTGCGCCGCTGCGGGTGCTGGGCCGGGGCGGCGGGACCGTGGCGCTGGACGCCTCGGCGACCCTGATCCGGCGCTGATTCCCGATCCGGCGCCGATGCCCGACCGGCACTGATCCGTGACCGGCGCTGATTCCTGACCGGCGCCGGCCCCCGTCCGGCGCTGATTCCTCATCCTCGCGGGAGAACCGTATGTCCGAAGCGTCCGAGCGCTCCGTGGAACAGACCGTCCGCCACGAGCTCTCGGGCGGCGTCGGATGGATCACGCTGGACCGGCCGGAGGCGCTCAACGCCATCGACGCCGGGCAGCGCGACCGGCTGATCGCCTTGCTGCGGCAGGCCTCCGCCGATCCGGACACCCGCGCGGTGGTCCTCACCGCCACCGGCCGGGGCTTCTGCACCGGCGCGGACCTCCGGTCCCGGCCGGGGTCCGGGCCCGGGGCCGGGCCGCCGCGGCCGCCGGGCCCCGGCGACGTCGCGCGCACCATCCGGGACGGCGCCCAGGCACTCGTCGCCGCGGTTTTGGACTGCGAGAAGCCGGTGATCGCGGCCGTCAACGGCATCGCGGCCGGCATCGGCGCGCACCTCGCGCTGGCCTGCGACCTCGTCGTCGCCGCCGAATCGGCTCGGTTCATCGAGATCTTCGCCCGCCGCGGCCTGGTGCCCGACGGCGGCGGCGCCTACCTGCTGACCCGGCTGGTCGGCGTGCACAAAGCCAAAGAGCTGATCTTCCTCGCCGACGACGTGCCGGCCGCCGAGGCGCTCGCCCTGGGTCTGGTGAACCGCGTGGTGCCGGACGACGATCTGGAGTCGGCCGCGCGGGAGTGGGCCGAGCGGCTCGCCGTGGGCCCGACGCGGGCCTTCGCGCTGGCCAAGAACCTCGTGAACCGCGCCCTGGAAGTGGACCGGGCCACGGCCTTCCGGGAGGAGGCCGACGCGGTGGAGCTGAACATGGCCACCGACGACGGCCGGGAGGGCGTGCGGGCGTTCGCCGAGCGGCGCGCCCCGGAATTCTCAGGGCACTGACTGTCGTTGAACGGTTGACGCCAAGTCGGCCGATGTCCTCGGAGCGTTCGCCATGCCGAACGACAGCACACTTGACGGGTCGTCAGTTCCCACCCACACTGACCCTGTCCGTCCACGTATGCTGGACAGAGCTGCGCTTTTGGAATGGCGAACGAGCTGGGACCGCGCAGTCGCGAACAGCGTGACACCTAGGGGCTGGGACCATGCCTGCACAGGCCACCGCACGCGAGCACGCCGGGCACGTCGACCCCGGCGAACGCGCCGCGGCCGCGGAGAACACCGATAGCACCGAGAACCCTGAGAACGTGGAGGACACCGAGACCGTCGAGCTCGACGCCGGGTCCGTCGACGCCGCCGACTACCGCCGCGTCCTGGGCCACTTCGCCTCCGGCGTGACCGTGGTCGCCGCCGAGGACGCCGACGGCCCCGTCGGCTTCGCCTGCCAGGCGTTCTCCGCCCTGTCCCTGGACCCGCCGCTGGTCCTGTTCTCGGTCGGCCACACGTCCACCACCTGGCCCCGCATCAAGGCCGTGGGACGCTTCTGCGTGAACTTCCTCGCCGCCGACCACGAGACCCTGTGCCGGGCCTTCGCTGTCAGCGGCGGCGACAAGTTCGACGGCGTCGCCTGGCGCTCCTCCGAACTCGGATCCCCGATCCTCGAAGGCGCCCACGGCTGGGTGGACTGCACGATCGAGGCCACCCACCCCGGTGGGGACCACACCATCGTCGTGGGACGCGTGCACGGGCTCGACGCCGATCCGGCGTCGAGCCCGCTGATCTTCCACAAGGGTGCGTTTGCTTAGCTCAGCGGCGTGTCGTAGAGCTTGGTGCCGTCGGCGGCGTAGGCGTGGACGTACCCGATCGGCGGGTGCGTGTAGTCCGGGTTGAAGGGCGTCGAGGCCGTCGACAGGAAGGCGCCGTTGTCGACCAGTGCCGGGTACTCCTGCTTCTCGGTGCCGTAGCTCACCGTCACCTTCTTGACCTCGGGCCCGATCAGGCCCCAGTTGAACATCAGGTAGTGCTGACGATCGCTGTAGTCCGTTCCTCCGTCGTACTCCTTCAGGTGCGAGTTCCCCACGCGCAGGCTCGCCAGTGTGACGATCGTCGGGGTCTGGGACGGGAAGCCGGTGTTGCCCTTCGCGTCACAGAACACGTACTCGTGCTTCGAGTTCGTGGCGATCACCATCGCGTCCACGTGCTGGGTGGCGAAGGCGGTCTTCACCGCGACCACCTTCTGCCAAGGCCCGCCCGACGGCGCGCACGAGGCCAGGATCGCCTGGACCCGGTCGGCCGGCAGCGCCTCGTTCTGCCCCGGGGTGATGACCGGGCTGGTCGGCTCCACCGGCGGACCGGCCGGGGAGGAGGGCTCCACGGACGTGCAGAGCTTGGGGTCGATCAGCTTCGGCGACGGGCTCGCCGAGACCACCACCCGTCCGTCCCGGACGTCCAGCGCCACCTTGCACGCCGCGACGAAGTCCTGCGAGTTGTACGGCAGCGTGATCGTCTGCCCGTTCTGCACCACGACGACCTGTCCGCTCCCGGAGGCCGACGGCGTGCCCGCGCCTCCCGTGGCGTCCGGCGTCACGGTCGCGGTCTCCGCCGTCTTCAGCGCCGTCGTGCCGCCGGCCAGCGGACCCACGCCGCTGTCCCCGGCCGGCTTCGTCCCGCCGCCCAGCGCCAGCACCGCGACCACCCCGGTCGCGGACACCACGGCGGCCACCCCGAGCGGCAGCCCCCAGCGGCGGCGCACGCCGCCCCGGGCCTGTTCCTGGTCGATCATCCTCAGCAACTCCTCTCGCCGCCGCCCGTGTCCGGGAAGCCGGCGCTCGGGAGGAGGAACCGGCAGTCCTCTCATGTCCCCTCCTCCGATTCAATGAGATGTCCGAGGTCTGACGACAACCGCCGGCGGGCCCGCGACAGGCGCGACTTGACCGTCCCGACGGCTATGCCCAGCGCGGCGGCCGCCGCCTGCTGGTCCAGTCCGGACCACAGGCACAGCTCGACCACGTCGCGCTCGTGGCGGGGCAGCCGGGCCAGGGCCCGGTGCAGGTCCGACATCCGGCGCTCGTCGTCGATCCGGGTCGCGACCGCGTCGGCGTGGTCGGCGTCGTCCCGCGGCTCGTCTTGGATCACGAGCCGTTGGACGAGCGCCTGCGCCCGCCGCAGCCGCCGCCGGGTGTTCGACAGCGTCCCGTTGGCCACGCCCAGCAGCCACGGCAGCGCCGAGTCCCGGTCCAGCACGATGTCGGCGCGCCGGCGCCAGGCGTGCAGGAACACGGTCGAGGTCAGGTCCTCGGCCTCGCCCCAGTCCGCCGTGCGCCGGAACAGGTGGTTGTAGACCGCCGTCGCGTGCCGGTCGAAAAGCATCCCGAACGCCTCCCGGTCGCCGTCGACGGCCTGCGCCCACAGCTCGCGGTCAGTCGTCATCAGTCCTCACACCGGATTCGTGTCCGGCACGGCGGGAGGGGTTCCCGCTTTCGAGGACCGGTCCTACCGGGTGGGTTCCTTCCACACCACGACGCCGCCCTTGTGCACCCCGGGCGCGATCGCCTGGTCCAGGAACGCCCCCACCGCGTCCAGGTTCGGCGCGCCCTCGGCCATCACGACGCAGTTCGCCTGCCAGGTGCCCAGGTCCAGCGCCACCCGGCTCTTGATGGAGCCGTCCACCGGCGGGGTGGCGCCGCCGCCGTTCTTGAAGATGTACGACAGCCACTGCGCCGTCCACAGCACGTTGTTGCGGCCCCAGGTGACCTGCTTGTCGGTCGGCGAGCTGGGAGCCATCACCGGCCCCTGCGGGATCGCGAACGCGGTGTCGGCGGCCGTGGACCAGGTCTCGTTGGTCCGGTCCCCGCCGTCGGACAGCGGTACGCCGACGATGGTGTTCCGGCCCGGCGACACGCACTCCTTCCAGGTCCCGGCGGTGAAGTAGGCCGGGATCGGCGCGCGGTCGCTCGCCTCCAGCACCCGCGGCAGCAGCGGGAACAGCGCGACGGCGGTGCCCCCGACGGCCAGTCCCCGGACCCACATCCAGCGCTGCGCCAGCGCCTTGTCCAGGCCCATCGCCAGCAGGATCCCGACGATCCAGGACACCGCCAGCGCGCTGCGGATCGGCAGGCTGGAGGAGAACAGCGGCAGATCCTGGAGGTGCGACCAGACCCCGTCCTTGCGCAGCGGGAACCAGCCCCAGGTGATCGGCTCGTGGTCGAACACCGGCGTCGGCCCCACCGACAGCAGGACCAGGCAGGCCGCCGCGATCAGCAGCGCCCGGACCGCCGCGTTGCGCAGGCACCAGACCACCAGCAGGACCACCACCAGCAGCAGGGCCCAGCCGACCAGCGCCGCCTGCTCCGTCGCGCCGGGGGCCAGCGGGTCCAGCTGGTTCTTGTCGATCCAGATCTCCAGGTCCGGATACACCGCGTAGGACTTCAGATCCGCCGAGTAGTAGGCGATGTCGAACGGGATGCCCTTGAACGACATGGGCCCGGCGAACTGGAACGTCAGCGGATACGCCAGCAGCACCGCCGACGTGGCGATCGCGACGGCCGCGCCCTTGAGGAAGGTGGGGCCGTCCGCGCGGGTCTGCCGCGGGCGCATCGCCGCGTACGCGATCAGGAAGAAGAAGCAGCCCAGCGCGGTGAGGAACAGCAGTTCCTCGCCGACGAACACCTGCGCGACGATCATCAGGCCGAGCGCGACGCCGTTGCGCACCGCGCGGTCCCGCTCGCGCAGCCGCAGCAGCCGGCCCAGGATCAGCGGCACCAGCCACTGCCCGGCCAGGTTCGGGTGCGCCAGCGAGTGCGACATCATCGACGGCGAGAAGCCCATGAACAGGCCGCCGACGAAGGCCGCGGTCTCGGTCCGCACGACGTGCTTGCGCAGGAACCAGCGCCAGGTGGTGGCGGTCGCGGCCAGGTTGAACGTGGTCAGCAGGGCGAACGACACCGACGAGCCGAACAGATAGGTGATCGGCGTCAGGACCACGGCCGGTCCGATGATCTGCGGATTGCCCACGACGTTCATCCCGTCGGGGGCGTTCATCGTGTGCGTGAACAGCGGGTTCTGCAGGTGCAGCACGGCGTGCTGGACCCAGGTCAGCTGCCACTCGAAGTACTGCTGGTCGTAGGGGTTGCCGGCCAGCAGCTTGGCCACCGGGTGCGCCAGCAGCTGCCAGGTGATCCCGACGGCCAGCACGATATAGGCCAGCGAGAGGTAGAGCCCGGGGCTGGGGTCGACGAACTCCCGCGCGATCCGGCTGCCCAGGCGGCGCAGCACGTTGCGGGTGTCCGGCTCCGCGACCTCCTCGGGGGGATCGAGGAGCAGGACCACGTGGCCGTCCTCGATCACGTGCCGGGCCTGGACACCGGCACCCACGGCGGTACCTCCACCGGCACCCATGCCGGCACCGACCTCGACGCCGGCGCCGGGCGCCGGGTCCGACGGCGGATCGTCCGGAGCGGATTCGTCCGAAAAGGAGCCGTTCGAGTGCGGGGCGTCCGGATCCGGGGCGTCTGAGGTGCCGTTTGAGGTTTCCGCACGCTCCGTGTCGGTCTCGCGCGTCCCCTGCTCGGGAACGGCCGCCGAGGGCGCGGACGACTCGGTGAGCAGCGCCACGTCGACCTCGTGGTCGGGTGCACCCTGCCCGGTCGGGCTCTCCGTCACGGCCTTCCCCTCGTTCGGCTCAGAGCAAGAGGACTCCCCTTGCCAATGACCCGCTTTCCAGGTCGTGGATCGCCTCGTGGATGTGCTCCAGAGGGTAGGTCTTCGTCACGAGTTCGTCCAGGAGGAGTTCACCCGTCCGATAGAGGTCCACATACCTTGTGACGTCGAACTGGGGGTGAGAGGTTCCGTAGCGGCAGCCCATAATGGTCTTGTCCATATACATCCCGGAGACCAGGAACGAGGCCTCGGCGTCGGCGCGCGGAACCCCGAGCAGCACGGCCGTCCCCGACCAGCCCAGCATGTCGGTGGCCGCGCGGATCAGCGCGGGATGCCCGACGCACTCGAAGACGTGGTCCGCGCCGCCCGGGAGCAGCTCCTTGACCAGCGCCACGACGTCCGCGCCGGACGGATCCACGAAGTCGGTCGCCCCGAACGTCCGGGCCGCCTCCGCCTTGCGCGGGTTGGTGTCCACGGCCACGATCCGGCCCGCGCGGGCGATCCGCGCGCCCTGGATCGCGTTCAGCCCGATGCCGCCGACGCCGATCACCACGACCGTCTCGCCGATCCGCACCCGGGCCCGGTTCAGCACCGCCCCGACCCCGGTCAGCACGCCGCACCCGATGAGCGCGGCGGAGGGCATCGGGACGTCCTGAGGGATCGGCACCGCCTGCACCTCCTTGACCACGACGCGTTCGGTGAAGACCGACGTGTTGGCGAAGGAGGCCACCTTCTCGGTCCCGCCGCCGGCCCCGGTCCGGGTGAACGGCCGGCTCATCCGGCCGAAGGTCGACCGGCACATCGTCGGGCGGCCCCGGCTGCACGCCGGGCACACGCCGCAGTGGTTGATCGTGGTCAGGCACACGTGGTCGCCGGCCTTGACCCGGGTCACCGCCGCGCCGACCTCGGCCACGACGCCGGCGCCCTCGTGCCCGAGCACCGCCGGGCCCGGATACGGGATGGTGCCGTTGACCACGCTGAGGTCGGAGTGGCACAGGCCGGCGGCCACGATCCGGACCACGACCTCGTCCGCGCGCGGCGCGCGCACCTCGACGCCCTCGACGACTTCGAGCTTGCCGTTCTCGAAGACCGCCGCTCTCATCGGGCGCCGCCCTGCTCCGTGGCGGCCTGACCCGCGCCGTCCTGAGCTGCCCTGCCCTGCTCCGCGCCAGCCTGCTCCTCGGCGGCACCCTGCTCCCCGCCGGCCTGGCCCGCGCCGCCTTGCTCCTCGGCGGCCTTGCGGTCCTCGGTGGCCTTCGCGTACGCGGCCATCTTCGCGATCATCGGCATCGTCTCCACGCCCACCGCCTCCGGCAGCCGCTTCGCGATCGACTCCGCGGTCCACGGCTCCTCGCCGTACATCGACCGCAGCTCCCGCGGCTGGTTCCAGACCGCGATCCGGCGGCCGGCCACCGTGTAGATCTGGCCGGTGACGGCGCGGGCGGCGTCCGACAGCAGGTAGGCGACCAGCGGCGCCACGTCCTCCGGCTCGCCCATCTCGGCCATGTCGAACGGCACGTTCGCGCTCATCCGGGTCCGGGCCACCGGGGCCACCGCGTTGGCGGTGATCCCGTACCTGCCCAGGCCGAGCGCGGCGCTGCGGACCAGGCTCACGATGCCGCCCTTGGCCGCGCTGTAGTTGGCCTGCGACACGCTGCCCGCGTGGTTGCCGGAGGTGAAGCCGACCAGCGCGCCGCCGCCGGCCTTGCGCATCACGGCGCTGGCGGCGCGGAAGACCGTGAAGGTGCCCTTCAGATGGGTCTCGATGACCGGGTCCCACTCGTCCTCGGCCATGTTGAACAGCATCCGCTCGCGCAGGATCCCGGCCACGCAGACCACGCCGTCCAGGCGGCCGAAGGCGTCGACGGCGGTCTGCACGATCCGCGCCCCGCCGGCCATCGTCGTGACCGAGTCCGCGCACGGCACCGCGTGCCCGCCGGCGTCCCGGATCTCCTGCGCCACGCTCTCGGCGACCGCGCTGCCCGGCTCGCGGCCGTCGATCGAGACGCCGTAGTCGTTGACGACCACGGACGCGCCCTCGGCGGCGCAGCCGATCGCCACCGCGCGCCCGATGCCCCGCCCCGCCCCGGTCACCGCGATCACTTTGCCTGCCAGGTAGTCGGCCACTTCCGCTCGCTCCTCGGGTCCGAAGCCTACGAATCTGACGGCATGTTAGCTAAGGTTCGCGCGAGTGGACAGCACTAACTGACGCTGTGTCAGATCTCACCCGACCGGGGCCGACGCCCGAGGAGGACCGCCGTGCCGATGCCTGAGCAGTTCACCGAACTGGCCGCGCGCGTCAACAACTGGGGGCGCTGGGGCGCCGCCGACGAGCGCGGCACGCTGAACCTGATCACGCCGGAGGCCGTGGTCCGGGCGGCCGGCCTGGTCCGGACCGGGAAGCGGTTCGCGCTCGGGCTGCCGCTGGACGAGGACGGCCCGCAGATCGGCCTGATCCCCGGCCGGGACAACCCGAAGCGCGCCATGATCATGGTCAACGCCCAGGTGATGGGGGCGGAGCACCCGTTCCGGACCTCGGACGACCGGGTCGAGATGGGCTTGCAGGCCGGCACCCACTGGGACGCACTGGCCCACGCCTCGTACGAGGGACGGCTCTACAACGGCTTCGATCCCGGCGGCATCACCGACGCCGGCGCCGCGCACTGCGGGATCGACAAGGCCGGCCCGATCGTCGGGCGCGGCGTGCTGCTGGACGTGCCGCGCGCGCTCGGGGTGGAGCGGCTGGGCGAGGCGTCACAGGGACATGCTTTGACGCCCGACGACCTCGACGCGGCGGCCGAGCTGGCGCGGGTGCGGATCCGGCCCGGGGACGTCGTCCTGGTGCGGACCGGTGCGATGGCGCTGCTCAAGGCCGGGGACAAGAGCGGGTACTGCTTCCCGACCTCGGGCCCCTCGATGCGGACCGTGCCGTGGTTCCACGCGCACGACGTCGCCGCGGTCGCCACCGACAACCTCGCGTTCGAGGTGTACCCGCCGGAGCGGGACGACGCGCAGCTGCCGGTCCACCTGCTGCATCTGGTGGAGATGGGGATGCTGCAAGGCCAGAACTGGGACCTGGAGGCGCTGGCGGAGGACTGCGCGCAGGACGGCGTGTACGAGTTCTTCCTCTCCGCCTCGCCCGAGCCCTTCACCCACGCCGCCGGGGCGCCGGTGAACCCGGTCGCCGTGAAGTGACCGCCGCCGCGCCCTCCTTGCGGCCCTGCGGCGGTCCTACGGCGCGATCAGCATGACGGCGATCGTGCCGATCAGGAGCCCGGGGCCGTAGGGGAAGCGCTTGCGGCCCCGCGTCAGCATCACCACCGTGATGACCAGCAGGGTGAAGTAGGACAGCAGCGTGCCGTCGTAGACCTGGGTCCAGTCCTTGGCCGCCATGACCATACCCGCCGTGGCGCCGAGCTTGACGTCGCCCAGGCCCATGCCGCCGCGAGTGACGGCGTAGAGCACCAGGTAGAAGAGGGCGATCACCAGGCCGCCCTCAAGCTCGGTGACCAGGCGGTGCGGATGGTGGTCGGCCAGCGCCTCCAGCACCAGCAACGCGACCACGGCGAGCAGCATCGGCTCGGTCAGGGCGTTCGGCAGGCGCAGGATCGCGAAGTCGACGACGGCCAGCGCGACCGCCGGGGCGGCGAACGCCATCAGCGGCAGCGTGGACAGGTGCGGGCCCAGGCGCAGCAGGATGCCCGCCTCCAGCAGCAGCGTCGCGACGAGGATCGGGACCAGCCGGCGGGCGACGATCGGGCGCCAGGGGACCGGTTCGGGCTCGGGCTCGGGTTCGGTGCCGGACTCGGGCCCGGATCCGGTTTCGGATCCGGGTTCGGCCTTCCCGATCGTGTCCTCTGCCTCTGTCTCTATCTCTGTCCCGGCCCGCGCCGCCGCTTCCGTACGACCGGTCGCGGGGTTCTTCAGCGCGTCGTCGCCGTCGCCATGGCCGTCGCCGTCCTCGTCGAGCAGCTCGACGACGTTCTCCCGGATCTCAGGCACCCGGCACCGCCTGGATCACGTCGCGGAGCAGGGCGGTGGTCTCGGACTGCAAGTCGATGCCTTCCCGGTCGGCGTAGGCGATCAGGGTGTCGGCGTGCTGCCGGGCGCTGGACAGGTCGCCCAGCGCGGCCAGCGCCGTCAGCAGATCCCGGTACAGGAGCTCGGATTCCGGGGCGGCCTGGAGCCCCCGGTACGCCGCGCTCTGCGCACCGCGCGGGTTCTGCTCGCTCAGGCAGGCCTCGGCGACGTAGTGCGCGGTGTCGATGATCAGCGCGGTCATCTCGTGGCGCAGCGCCTCGGCCCAGCCGTAGCGGCGCAGCGGCGCGTCCTCGAAGGGCCGGCCGCGCACCAGGCCGATGGCGCTGACCAGCTCGCCGCTCTGCACCCGCCACACGAAGTCCAGCCAGTCGCAGGTTACCGACGGGCCCATCGCGTAGCCGTGCGGCGAGATCCGCAGGTGCTGCTCGCCGTAGGCGTCGGTGCCGAGCCACTCCCGCAGCCGCGCCACCTGCGCGTCCCGGATCGTCACCGCGCCCTTGCGGCCCGGCCACAGCTCGGCCGCGATCTGCGCCGCCGAACAGCCCGGGTGCAGCATGATGAACGCCGCCACCTCGGCCAGGTCCGCGGCCCGGCTGCCCTCGGTGGCCGCCGTCCCGGACAGCTCGATCGGGCCGAGGACGTTGATCGAGCGGGCCATCGTCGCCGGGTCGAAGCTGTGCTTCTCGGCCTCGGCGGCCTTGCGCTGGTTCCAATAAGCGTTCTGCCACTGTCCCGGCTTGCGGGGCTTGTCGGCCAGGTCGACGGCCTTCTCCAGGGTGCCGGTGCCGGTACCGGTACCAGTGCCGGTACCAGTGCCGGTCCCGGCCGCCGAGGCGCCGGCCGCGACCGGCTCCAGCCCCAGGCCGGCCAGCCGGTCCTCGGGATTCGGCGGCGCCTCCCCGAGGATCCCCGGCGCGGCCAGCGTGGTCAGCCCGAGCACCACCGGCTGCGGCGGCTTGGCCTGCGCGGCGTTCGGCACGCCGGTGACGCCGTCGGTGCCGGTCCGGCCGTGCCACGGCGCCACCACCAGGTCGAACTGCGGCAGGTTCGCCGGGTTCAGGGCGTGCCGGGCGTGCTTGGCGGTGCCCGGCTTGGGCAGCGGCCCCAGCAGGTGGGCCGCCGCCCCGACGGCCGGCGGCAGCGCGTCGATCCGGAACAGGTCCTCGACCGGGACCTGGAACCGGTTGGCGTGCTTGGGTTCCGGCGTGGCCAGGGGCTTGGCGCGGGGCGGGTCGGCCGACGCGGCGGCGCCGGCCGCCGCGGTCCCGGCAGTCCCGGCGCTGTCGCCGTTCGCCGCCCCGGCGCCGTTCTCCGCGCCGATGACGATGCCGGACCCGGCCTCGATCGAGGCCGGGACCCGGTGCGGCAGCGCCTGGCGCACCGGGCTCGGGGGCAGCTGCGGACGCGTCGCCTGGGCGCGCGCGGCGGTCCGTCCGGTGGGGGCCCCGGCCCGGGCGGCGTCGGGGTCGAAGACGCCGTCCTGCTGCGCCGAGGCCCACTCGTCGTCCAGGCCGGCGCCGGACAGGTCGCGCACGATGGCCGCGTACTGCGCGTCCCGCAGCGCCTGCATCCGGACCTTGATCCCGGTGCCGCCGGCCTGCGACGGCGGGGTCTGGAACAGCGGGCCGGTGACCGCCCACTGGGACAGCAGGTGGTCGGGCTCGGTGACCACCGCGACCACCGCCATCGAGGTGCGCTGGCGGCCGGAGAGCAGCTGCCGCAGCTGGTAGGCCGAGCGCGGGTCCAGCGGCGCCGCGGAGAGCAGGATGTGGGTCCTGGTGACCGGCGTCAGCTCCGGGTCCGGGTAGGTCCGGGCCTCGCGCAGCGAGACGTCGTGCCGGTCCAGGACCGCGTCCACGGTGGCCGACCAGCGGGCCATCGACTCCACCGCGCGCGGCAGGCTCTCGGTGTGGCTCAGGCAGCCGGGGTCGAACAGCGCCGGGAGTTCGGCGCCGAAGCCGACCATCGTCACCTCGATCCGGTCGGCCCAGGTGCCGGTGGCCAGTTCCACGGCCATCGCGCGCAGCATCCCGACCGACTCCTCGGCCGGGGCCAGCAGCGAGATGCCGTGCGTGGCCTCCAGGTCGACCAGGACCGCGTCGTCGCCCTCGTCGAAACCGAGCGACACCAGCGCCGGATACGGGGGCTGGGCGGTCGCGGCGCTCCCGGCCAGAGGCGCGCCGAGCGGGCACACCCAAACGCCGGGGCGCTGCGCGTCGGCGTAGAAGGGGGAGACCGGCGGCTCGGTGCGGGCCAGGTGGATCTCCAGGCCGTGCGGCTTCAGCACGGTCGCGGTGATGTCCGGCAGGATCCGGTCCACCTCGGCCAGCTTGGCGCTCAGGGTCTTCAGGGCGGCGTCGATGAAGACCCGGCCGGTCGGGTTCTCGATGGTGCTCAGCTCCAGCTCCCACTTGTCCGGCTGCCGGACCGCGATCCGCTCGCCGGGACGGCGCTGCATCAGCCGGCGCAGCCGCTTGGCGGCCAGGGTGCTGAGCAGGCCGGCGGCCAGCAGGCCGCCGATGCCGGCCATGGTCTTGCCGGGCTGGGACTCGACGTCGCCGAACGTGAGGGTCTCCGGGGCGGCGGGGTCGGCCGGCTGGTCGTGCCCGGTCGGCGCGGCCTGCGGGGCATTCTGGGACGTGCCCGGGGCGCCGTTCTGGGTCTGGCCGGTCGTCCGGTCGCCGGTCCGGGAGGCATCAGGGCTCGGACTGCCCGGCGCCGGCCCGGCCGGCGGGTCGACGTGGATCAGCGGCGGCTGCTGGACCGAACCGGGCGGTGCGGTCTGTGCCGTCTGTGGCGTCTGCGCGGTCTGCGCGGGCGGCGGGAGCTGCGGCTGCGACAGGGCCGTGGTCGCCTGCTGGCCGCCGACGTTCGCGTCGTCCGGCAGCACCAGCACGTCGCCCGGCCAGATCAGGTCGGCACGCCAGATCGGCGGGCCGCCGGCCTGGGGACGGCCCTGGTTCAGCTCGAACAGCTCGTCCCAGCGGCGCGGATCGCCCAGCACGTTCTTCGCGATGGAGCTGAGGCTGTCGCCCTGCCGCACGGTGTAGGTCTTGGCGCCGCTGGGCGCCGCGGTGTGCGCGGGCGCCTCGGTCTTGGTCCCGCCGGCGGCGTCGGCGCCGGCCGCGCCGATCGCGCCGGCGGCGGTGTCGGGGGCGTCGATGGTGTCCGTGTACCGCGACGCCGACCGGCTCTCGTCCGCCGATCCGGTCTGCGGGTTCTGCGGCGTCCCGTCCGCCGCCGCGTGGCCGGAGTCGGCGGGCATGATCAGGACCCATCCGGACTGGAGGAACTCCGAGTACCGGAACACGGTCCCGCCGGGCATCATCCGGCCGTCGTTCAGCTTCGCGATGTCGGCGAACCGGTTCGGGTCGCCCAACTGCTCCTGGGCGATGCGCCACAGCGAGTCGCCGGGCCGCACCGTGTACGTCGGACTGTCCACCTCGGCCTCCTGCACCGCCGCGCCGCGCGCGACTCCGTACCCGCCGCTCCCGTGCACCACCACCTGGGTGGCCGCGATCCCGCCGCCGCCCGCGTGCAGGTCCGCGGGAGTGTCCGCCATCGCCGCCACCGGCGAGGCCACGATCACCACCGCGGCGGTGACCATCGTCCCCACGCCCCGCTGGAGCCAGCCCAGCCCGGGCAGCCGCACCGCGGCGCGGTGCTGGACCTGCGCGACGATCTCCAGGAAGACCGACAGGAAGAAAAGGAACCAGCCGATCCAGGCGGCCAGATAAAGGCCTTGGAGGAAAAGGTGCCCGTCATCGGGACGGCGCAACGCCGCCCACATCACCGACGGCTTCACGACACTGCCCGGCAGCAGATCCCGGCCGAACAGCCACAAAGCCGCGGGCGTCCCGAATGTCAATGCCATCAACAGGATCAACGACGCCAGACTCGTCGCCGCCCCGACCGGCCGTCCGGGGGGTCCCGGCGGGCCGGCCGGCGTCGTCGGCGGTCGCTGTCCCTGCGCTGCCCGAGTGCTCATGAGACTCAGCCCCCTGCGTCAGTGACGCCCTGTGTCAGTTTGACTGTCGCGTGCCCGTGGTACTGGCCGCCAAACACCGAGTCCCGCAGGAAGTCGGCCGGCCGGTTCAGCACGACGGTGACGTAAAAGGTGTCCCGCGAAAGCGAGATCCCGATGTCGAAATCGACGGTGTAGCCGTTGGTCTTCTCGTTCGCGTTGACCAGGTTCACATACGGCGCGGCACAGGCTTTCGCCTGGGCGCTGCTCGCCAGTACCGCCGTGCCGTTGATCAGGTAGTTGCCGACGTTGACACACTGCGCGGCGGTGCGTCCGATCTCGAGCGCCAGGTCGTCGGCGGTCTGCTGGGAGGCCATGCCGCGGCCGCCGTCCCAGACCAGGCCGATGAAGGCCAGCATCGTGCCGCCCAGGATGAGCGCGACGATGCTGATCGCGCCGTCCTCGGCGCGCGGCGCCCGGAACACCCGGGGTGCCCGGAGCACTTGGAGCGCCCGGGCCGCGCGGCTCAGCATCCCCCGGTCCCGTCGCACCGGTAGGGATCCAGCGGGCTGTACGCGGTGACCTGCACCGTGATCGGAGTGCTGAACATCCCGAGCAGCCATTTCGTGTCCAGGGTGCACACGGCCCGGAACGCGAACATCGTCCGGGTCGAGCCGGAGGCGTCGTTGACCGCGACGGACTGCGGCGTGCCCGGGACGGTCTTGAACGCCGTCGAGTCCGGCACGCCCCCGGCGTCGGTGCACTCCAGGCCGTTGGTCGGCAGCCCGCTGACGGTGCCGTCGGTGACCAGGTTGTGCCAGGTCTTGTCCGCGTTGGCCTCGGCGAGCGCCGCGTCGCGGCTCATCGAGCCGGAGCGGGCCGCCGCCTGCGCCGCCTGCTCCACCGACTCATGGAAGTTCGCGACGCGCCCGAGCACCACCGCGAACGTGACGAGCACGATGATGATCGGGGCGATGATCACCGCCTCGAGGGTCGCGCTGCCGTCCTCGACGGCCCCGGGGCCGCTCCAGCGGCGCAGTCTCATCGTCGTCATCCATGCGTGAAGATCTCGGGGTTCGCGATCGCGGTCCGGGAGATCGGGAGGGTCATTGCGGGCAGGAAGGGCAGCGGCACCACGTTCGCGGTGACCACGAACTGGACCTGGTTCTGGGCGTTCACCACGCCGCCGAGCGGCTTCGCGGTGACGCCGCTCAGGCGGGTGCCCGCGACCTGGGCCAGGTAGGCGATGGCGGCCTTGCGGCCGTCGGCGACGGCGGTGTCCGGGGTGACGTCGGGCCGGCCGAGCTCCAGGGCCGTGACCCGGTTGCCCTCCTGGGCCGCCGCCAGCGCCACCTGCGCGGTGTAGTGGTACATCGCGGCCTGGAACACCAGCATCAGCGCGGCGAAGAAGACCGGGAACACAATGGTGATCTCGAGCGTCGTCACGCCCTCGTCCCCTCGTCCGGCGCGAGGGCGCTTCCACAGCTTCTCGATCATCATCGTGTTCCCGTCGTGGTCTCAGCCGCTGACGACGACGCCGGACTTGTCGCTGATGTTGCCCTTGTCGTCGGTCCAGACCTTGTTCAGCAGGACCGTCAGGGCCCCGGCCGCGGCCAGCAGGAAGCCGCCGATGATGACGACCTCCAGGGTGGTCACGCCCTCCTCGCCGCGACGCAGCTTGCCGACCATCACGCGCAGCGCGTCGAATTGGATCTTCATGAACACCAGTTGCTGCTCGATCATCGTGTGCTCCTGTCTCGGTGTGTGGGTGGTGTTCTTGGTGCACTCCCCGCTCAGCGGACACGGGCGAGCTCGACGACCGCCGGATAGGCCATCATGATCATGATCACGATTCCCATCAGCGTCACCGGGATCACCATGCGCTCGCTTCGTGCGTTCGCCACGGCCTTCTCCTCGGTCAGGACCGCGTCGCCGAGGCTGTCGGCCTGCGCGACCAGCCGTTGGAACACGGCCGTCCCCTCCTGGCTGGCCGACCGCAGGGTCTGCGCGGCTTCGACCAGGTGCATGACACCGAGCTCGGTGCCAAGTTCCTCCAACGCCCGCCAGGGCGTGGTGTTGGACATCTGCGAGGCCAGCAGCGTGGCCCGGATGCGCTGCAGCACCCAGGAGTCGCCGACGGTGGCGGCCTCGGTCATCGCCTGCACGATCCCCAGGTTCGCCCGGCGCTCCAGGGCGACGTTGATCAGATAGGCGTGCAGGACCTTCAGGAATTCCGCGCGGGCGCTGCGGGCCCGGCCGCGGATCTCCAGATCGGGTCCGAAGAAGCAGACCGCGCCGACCAGCAGCGCTATCCCGATCGGGATCGCCAGTGAGATGTGGATCTTCAGCGCGACCAGGAACAGCGTCAGCGCCGCCGGCAGCAGCAGGCCCAGCACCCCCATGCCGATCTTCTCGGCACTGTGCGTCGTCGCGTTCTTGCCCAGGATCGCCAGGTCCTCCGGCGAGGCGAGCACCAGGCCGCTGCCCTGCAACCAGGTCAGCAGCGGCTCGGGCAGGATCGAGCGGCCCTTCGCCCCGGGGGCCAGCCGCGGATCGGACGCCACCGGCGTGGCCTCGCGCAGCGGGGAGTTGAGCCGCTGCACCGCCGAGCGCAGCTCCGGCGGCGGGCTGGGCAGCAGGTGCGCCACCACGAGGGTCAGGCCGCCGCCCGCGACGACCCCGGCGACGATCGGCGCCACCAGGCTCATCAGGAGCCTCCCATCCCGAACAGCGAGGACTTCTCCTCGGCCGGCGCCCGGGCCGCGTCGGCGCCGAACAGCCGGGGCTCGGGGTCCAGGCGGGCGATCGACCGGGTCCACATCAGGCAGCCCAGGAAGGCGGCGACGAACACGATGAAGGCCACCTGGCCGCCCACCGTGCGGTAGCTCTCGATGAAGTTGACCTGGGTCAGCGGCGCGGTGAAGAACATCAGCAGGCCGACGATGGTGACCCAGCGGGCGGTCGAGGCCGGCTTGGCGCGGTCGGCCTCCAGGGCCTGCCGGACCTCGACCCGCTTCTTGACCGTGGCCGCCAGCCCGTCCAGGGACTCGGCCAGGCCGTCGATCGAGCGCCCGGAGACCATGATCAGCTTCTGGCAGGCGAAGTCGTAGGTGCCGTCGCCGATCTCGTCGGCGAACGCCATCAGCGCCGAGGAGGTCGGCAGGCCGGCGGCGATCGCCGCCGACATCCGCTGCAACTGCGGAGCGATGATGTGGACGTCCTGCGCCGAGACGCTCAGCGCCTGGTCCAGCGAGATGCCGGCGCGCATCCGGGCGGCGATGCCGCGGATCCAGGCGTCCAGCGCGCGCAGCCGCTCGGTCTGC
Organism: Catenulispora yoronensis; assembly: GCF_039531695.1. Classification (NCBI taxonomy): domain Bacteria; kingdom Bacillati; phylum Actinomycetota; class Actinomycetes; order Catenulisporales; family Catenulisporaceae; genus Catenulispora; species Catenulispora yoronensis. The sequence continues at coordinate 138,943 of NZ_BAAAQN010000006.1, read as the reverse complement.
TCCTTGCGGGACTTGTCCGGGATCACCAGCGCCGGCACCACCACGACCATCACGGCCGCCGCGAGCCCGAACATCGGGACCCCGGTCACCAGCCAGGTCGCCGCGCCGATCAGCACCGAGCTCGCGGCGATCGCCTGCCGCCGCTCCCGGGCGTGCGGCCCGGTCGCCGGGGCGACGAACTCGCCGAGCCGGGTCAGCGGACCGTCCTTGATCGGCCGCGCCGCGCTCGGCGTGCGCTCCTCGCGGCGCGTCAGCCCGACGACGGCCAGCAGCAGCCCGAAGCCGACGCCGCACCCGGCCGCCGCCGCGATCAGGTCACCGGAATCCACGGTCGCCTCCGCCCCGGTCCGAACGGTCGCCGCGCTCGGACCGCCAGCCGCGGCCGGTCCGGTCGTAGGGCTGGCCGCCGGTCCCGGCCGTGCCGTGGGCGCCCTGCTGGTGCGCGCCCCGGTCGCCGCGTTCGGCGTACCGGTCGATGCGCTGCCGGTCCTGGAGGTACTGGCGGTCGAACTGGTCCTGGTCCGGCACCGGCGCGGCCTGCTCGTGGTAGCCGCTCGCGGCCGGGGTCCCCATTCCCTTGAACGGGGCCGCGACCGTCTCGGCGCGGTGCTGGGCCGGCGCGGCGGCCTGCGCCTTGTGCTGCGCCGCTGCCGCCGCCGTGTTCCCGCCGCCGCCCGAGGTGCCGACCCCGGCCAGGCTCCAGCTGTCGTTCCCGTGCAGCAGCCAGTTCGGGTCGAAGCCGGCCTTCTGCAGCCTGGCCATCTTCTCCGGCCGGTGCGCGAACACCGCCCGGCCGTCGGCCCCGGCCGCGAAGACGTCGGTGGCCGACGGATTCATGCCGTCGCCCATGCCGTTCACTTCGACGATCTGGTCGACGAACCGCCGCGCGCTGCGGGTGTTCTGCATCCCGGACGCGGAGTCGGAGTCCATCTGGACGTTGACGATGTAGTGCAGCGACTCGGCGGCCAGCTGCACGGCCGAGTCCCGGGTCATGTTCGTCCTCGTGCACAGCGTCACGAACCGGCCGAACACGTCGCGCGCGGAGTTCGCGTGCATCGTGCACAGCGAGCCCCGGCCACCGGTGGACACCGCCTCCAGCATCGCGACCACCTCGGCGCCGCGGATCTCGCCGACGATCAGCCGCGTGAAGTTCATCCGGAGCGCGACCTCCATGATGTCGGTCAGCGTCACCTCGCCGGCCCGGCGCCCGTTGTAGCCCTGCTCGGCGGTGCCCACCAGGGACTGGTAGGCCACCATCCGCGGATGCCGGCCGACCTCGTCGAGGTGCAGCTCGTACTCCGTCTCCAGGGTCGCGTACCGCTCCATCGGCGGGATCTCCGCGGCCATCGCGCGCAGCAGCGTGGTCTTGCCGGAGTTCAGCGGCCCGGTGACCACGATGTTGCAGTTGGCCAGGATCGCGGCCCGCAGGAACGCGGCGATCGCGGGCGAGAGCATGCCGCGGCCCACCAGGTCGTCCAGCGTCACGTCGACCACGCGGTGCCGCCGGATCACCAGGTTCGGGCGCTTGCAGGTGCCGATGGTGGCGGTCAGCCGGGCGCCGTCCTCCAGCGTCAGGTACAGGCTCGGGCTGTTCGCCGACAGCGTCCGGTTCTGCTTGCCGGCCCAGTACTGGAGGTCGTTCAGCAGCGCCTCGTCGGAGTCCGCGATGGCCGGCGCGCGCTCCACCCGGCCGTCGCTGTAGACGACGTAGCCGTCGTCGCAGCCCCGGAACTCGATGTTCTCGATGTCCGGGTGCTCCAGCAGCGGGGTCAGCCGGCCCATGCCGAACACCGAGGCGGCGACCGCGCGGCGCATGGTGTGCTGCTGCGACTCCGACGGCGCCAGCCCGCGCGAGATCGCCCGGGCGTACCAGGAGTTGACCGCTTCCTCGATCATCGCCATGCCGAAGGCGCGGCGCTGCTCCTCGGTGCCGACGTCGCGGGCCGGGAACTGCTCGGTGATCCGGTCGCGGACCTGCTTGCGCAGCAGTTCCACGGCGGTCCAGTCGATCTCGGCGAAGGCGTTGATGTCGCCGGGGCCCGAGGACCGCTGCCCGGCGCCGGGCGGGGCGCCGAAGCCGGTGCCCGCCCCGGCGTACGCGCCGGCCGGGCTGCTCCGGCGGTCCAGCTGGGCGCCGGGCGAGGCCGGGCCGGGCTGTGCGTGCTGGGGGTGCTGGCTCAGCTGTCCGTGCTGGCCGTGCTGGGCCGGCGCGGGCAGCCCGGCCGGCTGCCGGGTCGCGGGCCACTGCGGGTTGTGCTGGTCCGGGGCCACCGGGAACTGCGCGCCGTTGATCACCGCCGGCGGCTGGCCGCCGGGCACCGACGGCGGCCGCAGCTCCCGGACCGGCGCCAGCGGCGGCTCGGTCCGGTGCTGGCCGCCGGGCCCGCCCGGGTTCGGCCGGGCCTCCCACGGCGGCGCCTCCGGCGGCGGCAGGGAGACGCTTTCCCGGTTCAGGAACGCGATCGCGTCCCGCAGTCCGGAGCCCTGCGCACTGCGGCCGGCGTTGTGCCCGCCGGAGCGCAGCCGCCCGGAGAACCGGTTGCCGTCCTGGTTCTTCTCACTGCGGTCAGCCGACATGGGCCGCCTCCCCGTGGCCGGCGGGCAGCGACAGATGCCCGGTGCGGGCGGCCGGCGCGGGCCGGCTCAGCTGCTGGTCGATGGACGCCTGCAGGATTTTGACGTCCCGCATGTAGGCCGAGCGCAGATAGCCCCCGGGCAGGTGGCGGCGGCCGAGGAGCTCGGCGCCGACGCGCTCGTCGTGGCGGACCTCGGCGATGGTGTCGACCTCCAGCGTGTGCTGGATCGCCTTGCGGTTGTTGTGCCGCTGCGCGGCCGAGGGCCGCACCACCGCGGCCAGCCGCCAGCGCGGGTCGGCGTAGGGCCGCGCGGCCATCAGGTGCGTGGTGAGGGTCTGGACCGCGTCGTGCGCGGCGCGGATGTGCTCCAGGTGGTCGCCGGTCAGCAGCAGCACCAGATCGGCGTTGCGGATCAGCGGCAGCGGGGCGTGCGGGGAGTGCAGCGAGCCGCAGTCGACCAGGACGTCGACCGGGCGGCGCTTGACGATCAGCGAGGGCAGCAGGTGGGACAGCGGCTCCCAGAGCGCGGCCACCCCGGCGGCCTGCGCCGGGACCTGGATCCCGGCCAGCAGCCGGGCCTCGGACCCCGGGCTCAGCGGCTGCACGAAGTTGTAGACCTGCTGCGTGATGTCCGAGCGCTGGTGGATCGCGGCCAGGCCGAGCAGCCCCTTGGTCATGTCACCGGTGCCCTGCTGGTAGCCGGCCAGGATGTCCCCGTAGCGGGGATCGCATTCGGCCACCAGCACCGGCCGCGGCCAGATCTCGGCCAGGGCCACGGTCGTCGTGGTCACCCCCGGCGCGTTCTTGGCCGACACGAGGCAGATCATCACCATGGTCTTCGTCGATCCGTCCCGTCGTCACTGACCGGTGGGCGGGACTATGACGCCCAGCCGCTGCTCGTCCGCGAACAGCTCGATGTTGGGCGCGTCGTTGGGGTCGACGGCCAGCGTCACCTTCCCGGCCGCGCCGGCCGCGGCCTGGCTCACGCTGACCACCGTGACCTTGAAGGTGGCCGGCTTGGCCCCGGACAGCACCCGGGCGCCGGCCGAGTCCGCGGCGATGGTGTACTTGCCGGCCTGGTCGCTGACCACGCCGTTGACCACCAGGGTCAGCTTCTTGCCGGGCACGATGCCGCTGGGCATCAGGAGGTTCTTGAGGTTGATCACCACCAGCGCGGCCCCGGGCGGGGTGGGCGGCACGCTGGAGACGTCGGCCGGGTTCAGCAGCGCCCCGCTGTGCAGTTCGGTGGTCGCCGACATGGCCAGCACCTTGGACTCCTGGTCGGCCCGGACGAAGGAGACGCCGGTGGTGTTCAGCGCGACCTGCACCGTGGTCAGGTCGCCGGGGGTGAGCTGCTGGCCGTAGGAGACGTCCTTGGCCAGCATCAGCACCGGCGTCTTGGCCGCGCTCTGGTGGTTCCAGAACACGAAACCGACCGCGGAGGCGCCGATCAGGGCGACGCCCAGGGCCAGGACGGCCGGCTGCCGGCGGGCCCGCGGCGGGTCGGGCTGAACGAACGGCGTCGGCGTGAAGTTCCCGCCCGTCGGCGGTGTCGCGGTTCCGGTGCGCATGGTCGGTGCTCTTTCCCGATGGGCCGGACCGCCGCCCGCGGCGGGGCTGCCGGGGTGTGGGGGCTGCCGGGTCTGGGGCGGTCGGGGCCGTGCTGTGGGGCGTGGGGTGGTGCCGGGCTTACGGGTGGTGCCGCGGTCGTACTGGCGATCGGGGTTGCCTATGGAGTTCTAACCACTCGGACCGTAATTCAGTCCTCTGATATTTACACCGACTGGTTACGGACTGGTGGCCAATGCCTGGATTTCTCCCACTCTTATCGGAGTGGAAGGCGTTAGGAGGTTCCCCGTGTAGCTTTTCGGCAGAACGACCGTTGTGGCCACGCCGTTGGTGTCGATCCGGGTGCACGAGATGTGCCAATAGACCTTCGCCGTCAGGGCGTAGACCCCGTCCTGGGTCTTGCCGTTGGCTTTGGTGTAGTACGGCGAGCTGAAGGTGTTGACGCACGCGTTGGGCTGACCGCTCGCCGTCGGATTGAAACCGAGGTCGTACGGGATCCCGTAGCCCAGGCCCGGACTGGGCGTCGGGTACGTCGTGGTGGGCGTCACCGGCGGGGTGGTCGCGGGCGTGGTCGGCGGAGTGGGCGTCCCGCCGCCGCAGCGGAACAGCGAGCCCTTGTCGGTGCTCCAGTCCACCTGGTCGATGACCGCCTGGTCGATCACGGTGTTCACGACCCCGGCCACGGTGACAGTGGTCTGCAACGCCGGCGGCACGCCCTCGATCCACAGCCAGGTCGGCATGCCGACCACCTCCAGCGCAGGCTTGGGCGCCGCCGGGTTCGCGCGCGGGGTCAGGCCGATGGTGAACGCGCCGGGGACCAGCTTCAGGACGATCTGGTCGGCCAGGTTGCCGCCGGTGTCCACGACCGTCGTGGTGCCCGGCGGCGGAACGACGACCGTCGCCGAGGGCAGCGCGGTGACGGTGTTGTTCGCGGCCAGGGCGGCCTGCGGGGCCGCCGCCGGCGGGTGGGGCAGCCCGCCGTCCCGGGCGATCGCGGCCGTGTCCTGATTCAGCGGCGAAGCCATGCCGGCCGTGTTAGCGTTGCGCGACGCACAGCCGGTCGCGGCCAGGGCGATCGCGAGGACGCCGACGGAGAGAGCCGCCGGGCGTGGCGTGAAGCCGCCGATGCCGCGACGCTCCGTTGCACTGCTGCGACGCGCCGTCATCACCGGTGCTCCAGGGATCGCGGTTGCTGCTGAGCTGGGAAGTCGTCTTCGTTACGCTAGGGATCCAGGTATAGGCGCAGCGTTGCGGAGTGTCAATATTCGTAGTCAGTCAACGCCCGAGTGTGTTCGCCGGGCCGCCGCGGCGACGTGCGGTGTTCGGGCCGGGACAAGGTGTCGTCGGTCGCGGAGGTGGCGGGATTTCTCTTACAGGGCTTCGGAAATCAGGTCGGCGTGCGCCGCGGCCCGGCCGTGGGCGAGCGAAAGCGCCCAAGCCCGCTTGAGGAAGTAGTGCAGACCCATCTCCCAGGTACAGCCCATCCCGCCGTGGACCTGGATCGCAGCCCTCGCATTCGCCACCGCCGCCTCGTCGGCGAGAATTTTCGCCGCGGCGACCGCGACGGCGGCGGCCGGCAGGTCCGCGCCGTCCCGGTCCGCGCAGTCGTCGTCGAGCTGCACCGCGGCCGAGTGCACGGCGGCCCGGGCCAGCTCGGCGCGGGCGAACATGTCGGCGCACAGGTGCTTGACCGCCTGGAAGGAGCCGATGGGGCGGCCGAACTGGGCCCGGGTCTTGGCGTAGGCGACCGCCCGCTCCGTCAGGGTCGCGGCGATGCCGACCTGGTAGGCGGCGGTGAGCAGCGCGCCCTCGCGCAGCAACGCGTCGGCGGTGGCGGCGTCGCCGACGATCTCCCCGCGCAGCGGCTTCTGGCGCAGGCGGTGCAGCGGGACGCAGGGGTCCACCGGATGCGGGACGGGTTCGGCGCGCAGCTCGACCGGCTCCACCCGCAGCACCTGGATCCGGGCCTCGCCGTCGACGACCTCGACCACCAGCAGTGCGTCGAGGGCGTCGAGGTGCTCCAGGTAGTGGGGCGCGCCGCTGGTCAGGTCGCCGAACCCGACCCGGTGGCGTCCGCTTCCGTACTCCGGCAGCAGCGCGGCGGCCAGCGCGGTGGCGATGTAGGGGCCGGTCGCCAGGGCCCGCCCCAGCTCCTCGAAGACATGCACCGATTCTGCGTGCCCCAGCTCCAGGCCGCCGTGCCCGGCCGGCACCCGGAGCCCGAAGACGCCGAGTTCGGCCAGGTCCCGCCACAGGGCCAGGTCCACACCGCCGGCCCCGGCCGCCGGCGTCTGCTCGCCCGGCGTTCCGGGCGAGGGGTGCTTGCCCAGCACGTCGCGCACGGCGCCGGCCAGGGCCAGCTGGTCCTCGGTCGGCCGGAAGTCCATTACCGCCCGCCCCCCTTCGCGATACCGCCCGCCGCCGGCTCCTTGGGCAGTCCCAGGAGCCGCTCACCGATGATGTTGCGCTGGACCTGCGAGGTGCCGGCCGCGATCGTGTATGCCAGGGATCTGAGACGTTCGTAACCCGGCTCGCCGTCGTAGGCGCGGTGCTCGTCGTCGAATGCCAGGGACTCCGGTCCGCGGACCTCGGCATGCAGATCATCGAGATGTTGCCGGGCTTCGGAGAACCTCAATTTGAAAACTGAGGAACCGGCGCCCGGAATGCCGCCCGGGGAATGTTCGGCCTCTGAGACATTGCGTTTCACCAACGCCCACAGCGCGTCGAACTCGGCGGCCAGCCGGGCGATCCTTCTGCGGATCCCGGAGTCCTCCCAGGTCGAGTTCTCCCTTGCCAGCGCGGCGATCTCGACCAGCCGGCGCCTGGCCCACACGACTTCGGAAACGAAACCCGTTCCGCGCTCGAAGGCGAAGGTGACCATGGCGATCCGCCAGCCGTCGCCCTCCGCCCCGACGCGATCGGAGATCGGGATCCGCACATCCTCCAGGATCATTTCCGAGAACTCCGTCGATCCGCCGGCGGTCATCAGCGGCCGCAAAGTGATCCCCGGGGTGTCCATCGCCATGATGAGCCACGTGATGCCCTGGTGCTTCGGGCCGTCGGCGGGGCCGGTGCGCACGAGCAGTTCGCAGAAGTCGGCCACCTCGGCGTGCGAGGTCCAGATCTTGCGGCCGGTGACGACGTAGTGGTCGCCGTCGCGCACGGCGCGCGTCCGCAGCGCGGCCAGGTCCGAGCCGGCGTCGGGTTCGGAGAAGCCCTGGCACCAGATCTCCTCGCCGCGCAGGATCCCCGGGATGTGCCGCTCGCGCTGCTCCGCCGAGGCCTCGGCGATCAGCGTCGGTCCGGCGTGCAGCAGTCCGACGAAGTTCACGCCGACATAGGGCGCCCCGGCCAGTTCCGACTCCTCCAGGAAGATCAGGTGCTCGGTCGGGGTGGCGCCCCGGCCGCCGTACTCGGCGGGCCAGTTGAGCCCGGCGTAACCTGCCTGATGCAGCAGGGCCTGCCAGTGCGCGTCGTGGGCCCGGCGTGCCGGCCAGTCGTCCTGGGACGGGCGCGGATCCAGCGTCGGGAGCACGTCTCGGAGCCAGGCGCGCAGCTCCTCGCGGAACCGCTGTTGGGCCGGGGTGTCGCGCAGCTGCAAAGCGGCCTCCTGGAAATCTGACGGTCCGTCAGGTGAGCGTATTGCCGGGGCGCGCGGGCGACAAGTGCCGCTCCTCATCCCACGGCGGGTCGGTTACCGTGCGCGCCATGCCCCTGGACCTGAAAGCGATGCTGGAACCGTCCCGCTGCGCGGTCGTGACCTCCGAGCTGCAGAACGGCGTCATCGGGCCGTCGGCCCTGTTCCCGGAACTGGCCCGGCTGGCCGGGCGCCGGCTGGAAGCCATGGCGGTCGTGGTGGACGCGGCCCGCGCGGCCGGCGTGCCGGTGGTCCACGCGACGGTCCACCGGCGTGCCGACGCCCGCGGCGCCAACACCAACGCCGGGGTGTTCGGCGCGGCGCTGAAACGGGCGCGCGAGGCGGACTTCGAGGACCTGCTGCCCGGATCGGCGGCGGCGGCCGTCGTCGACCGGATCGGCCTGGCCGAGACGGATATCGTGCTGCCCCGGTACCACGGCCTGGGCCCGATGCACGACACCGGGCTGGCCGCGGTGCTGCGCAATCTCGGGGTGCGCACCGTGGTCCCGGTCGGGGTGTCGGTCAACGTGGCGATCACGAACCTGGTGATGGACGCGGTCAACGCCGGGTTCGCCGTCGTGCTGCCCGGCGACGCGGTGGCCGGGGTGCCCGAGGAGTACGCCGAGTCGGTGATCGCCAACACCCTGTCGCTGCTGGCCGTCGTGGTGCCCGCCCGGGAGATCGCCGGGCTCTGGGGTGTTCAGCCCCCGAGCTGAGCCTCCCGCTGGCGGGTGGTCGAGTGCACCGGGTCGGTGTCGAACCGCGGCAGCACGTGGCGGCCGAAGGTCTCCACCGACTCGATCGCCACGTCGATCGGCATCGCGGTGGACAGCATCCCGAACACCAGCTGGTCGGCCCCGATCGCCCGCACCGCCTCGACCGCGCCCGCCACCTCCTCGGGCGTGCCGACGCACATCTGCTTCGCCGCGATGATCGCGTCCAGCGCGGGCACGTCCATCTCCGGGATCCGGCCGCCGAGGTCGGTGACCCACTGCGGGCGCGGGAAGGTGTCCAGGTACTTCCACAGCAGCGTCTGGTGGTAGCCCGAGCCCATGGCGGCCGCGACCTCCCGGGCCCGCCGGCCGTCCTCCAGGCACATCAGCTGCGAGGTGATCATCACGTTGTTGTTGACGTAGCCGCCGACCGGGTTCTCGCAGCGCTCGATCTCCTCCTTGTAGACGGCGATCAGCTTGGCGAGGTCGTCCATCGACGCCTGTGCGAAGCAGAGCACGCCGATCCCCATCTCGGCGGCCTTCTTGAAGGTGCCCGGCGAGCCGGCCGCCACCCACAGCGGCGGGTGCGGATCGGTCAGCGGCTTGGGCAGCACGTTGCGGGTGGGCATGGAGAAGAACCGGCCGTCGTGGGAGTAGTCGGTCTCCTTCCACATCCGCACGATCTGCGGCAGCGTCTCGTCCACCATCTCCCGGGTGAGCTCGGGCTCCTCGATGCCGAAGCCCAGCTGCTCGGTGGTCGAGGAGCCGCGGCCGACGCCGAACTCGAACCGGCCGCCCGACAGGTGGTCCAGCATCGCCACCTTCTCGGCGACCCGGGCCGGGTGGTTCACCGGCGGGGTGATGTTGAAGATCCCCGAGCCCAGGTGGATGCGCTCGGTGGCGGCCGCCAGATAGCCCAGGAAGGCCTCGTTGGCGGACAGGTGCGAGTACTCGTCGAGGAAGTGGTGCTCGGTGGCCCAGGTGTACTTGAACCCGGCGCGGTCGGCCGCCTTGACGAGCTCGATCTCGTCGCGCAGGCGCGATGCCTCGGTGATCCCCGGCTGGTCCTGCGGCACGTACAGGCTGTTGAAGAGGCCGAACTCCACGGTGGGCTCCTACTCGTCGTCGTGGCGCGTCGGCATCTGACGCACCGTCAGATATCGTACTGATCGGCTTTGCGCCCGCAAGGGGCACGCGCGGTACGCCTCTTCCCACCGGTGGTGGTCCGAGGTAGAACTGACTCACCGTCAGATCGGTGGAGGAGGCCCGGATGCTCGACGCACCAAGCCTGTGGGACCTGATCGAGCTGCGCGCCGACGCCGACCCCGGCCGGGAGCTGCTGGTGGACTCCGGCGGCTCGCGCCTGACCAACGGCGGGTTCCGGGACGCCGCGCTGCGGACCGCCGCCGGCCTGCACGCGCTCGGCGTCCGGCCCGGAACGGTCGTGTCCTGGCAGCTGCCGACCTGGACCGCCGGCTACGTGCTGATGGCCGCGCTGTGCCGGCTGGGAGCCGTCCAGAACCCGATCATCCCGATCTACCGCGACCGCGAGGTCGGCTTCATCGTCCGGCAGATCGCCCCGGAACTGGTGATCACGCCGTCGGAGTTCGGCGGCTTCGACTTCGCCGCGATGATCGCGCGCCTGACCGGCGGTACCAGCACCCGGCACGTGGCGGCGGACCGGACGCTGCCCGAGGGCGACCCCGCGACGCTGCCCGCGTACCGCGCTCCCGGCGAGCGCGAGCTGCGCTGGTACTTCTACAGCTCGGGCACCACCGCCGACCCGAAGGGCGCGCGGCACACGGACACCGCGATCCTGGCCGCGGCGCGCGGCATGCACACGTGCCTGGCCCTGACCGCCGACGACATCAACGGCATGGCGTTCCCGCTGACCCACATCGCCGGGCCGATCTGGCTCGGGGCCTCGCTGATGGCCGGCGCCTCCAACGTCCTGCTCGACCGGTTCGACCCGGGCGCCGCGGTGGAGCTGTTCGGCCGGGAGAAGGTGACGCTCGGCGGTTCGGGGACACCCTTCCATCTGGCCTATCTGAAGGCGCAGCGGGAGTTCGCCAGGACCCGGCCGGGCGAGCGGGCCTTCCCGACCTTCCGGCTGTGCAACGGCGGCGGCGCGCCGCGGCCGGCGACGCTGCACGCGCAGATCCGCGACGAGGTCGGCGGCCTGGGCGTGATCGCGGGATGGGGGCTGACCGAGGCGCCGATCCTGACGATGTCGACGGTCCACGATCCGCAGACCGCGCTGGACGACTCCGAGGGCCGGCCGATGCCGGGTGTGGAGCTGCGGGTGGTGACCCTGGACGGCCGGACCGCGAAGCCCGGCGAGGAAGGCGAGCTGCGGGCCAGGGCGCCGCAGCTGATGCTCGGCTACGTCGACGCGGCCCTGGACGGCGAGGCCTTCGACGAGGAGGGCTACTTCCGCACCGGGGACCTCGGGACCGTGGACGAGGACGGCTTCGTGCGGATCACCGGGCGGCTGAAGGACATCATCATCCGCAAGGGCGAGAACATCTCCGCTAAGGAGATCGAGGACCTGCTGTTCACCCATCCGCACGTCGCCGACGTCGCCGTGATCGGCCTGCCGGACCCGGAGCGCGGGGAGCGGGTGTGCGCGGTGGTCGTCGGGGCCGAGGGCGCGGCGCCGTTGCAGTTCCTGGAGATGGTGGAGTTCCTTCGCCGCGAGGGGCTGATGACGCAGAAGCTGCCCGAGCAGCTGGAGCTCCTCGACCTGCTGCCGAGGAACCCGACCGGGAAGGTGATCAAGCGGGACCTGGTGGGCCGCTTCAAGGACTGACGGTCCCGCTCATATTCTCCCTATATATAGGACAAGCGGCCGGAACCATCCCGGGCCTCATGAGGCTGTGACACCCGGGACATAGAGCACCGACAGGCGCAGGTTCGGCTCCTGCTCCGCGAACTGCTGGAGCAGTGCCGCGAAACCCTTGCTGATGACCGCGATCCTCGTGCCGGGCGGGCAGATGCGCAGGTAGGCCTTGACCGAGTCCATAGCGGCCTGGACGTCGGCGGCCACCGGCAGACCCGGGGCCGCGTCGGGGAGGCGGTTGAGGAGCTGGAACGGCTGATCCACGCGGGTGATGCCCGGGGGCATCCAGACACTGGTGAAGGTGTCCGGATCGAGGGGGAGCAGGAAGACGTGGCCCACCTGGTGGCTGACCGTCGTCGCGATCTGCGTCATCAGGTAGCTCTGGTGCGAGGTGCCGTAGGTGAACACGGTCGGGACACCGTCAGCGACCACGCCTCCGGCCCGGACATAGGCGGCGTACAACGAGGCCCAGGTCGCGGGGATGTGGCCCCGGGACCAGATGACGGTGGCGCTGGTGGCCTGCGGTTGCGGGGGGTGGTTCTCCCAGTGGGCCGACATAGGGAACCCGTTGGTCACGGCCAGCGGCAGCGCGACCGACGCGGCGGCCAGCGCGGCCTCGGCCCGCCGGGAGACCCGCTGACCGTTCAAGAACAGGCCCAGCGCGCCGATCCCGCAGAGCGTCAGCACCCATGACGACTCCACCAGCTTCGAGCTGTAGTACTGCGGTGTGCCGGAGCGGACGCGGCCGTAGAGCTCCATCGACACCGCGATCGCGAACGAGGCGCCGATGGTGACGGCCGAGGCCCGCCACACCGGTGACCGCCGGCCGGTCCTGGTCAGGACACCGGCGACGGCCACGATCGTCAGCGCGATCATCAGCCCCCGGGGGAGATCGACGAAGCCGCCCCGCTCGGTGAACATGGCGCTGAGCGGATGCAGCTTGAGCCCGGCCGCGACCGTCACGGCCGATACCGCGAAGGCGACGGCCGCGACGCGGATGAGCAGATCCCGCGCGGGGCCGGCCGCCCGGATCGCCGGGCGGGTCCGGAAGGCGATGATCGCGGCGATGCCGGCGTTGATCAGGAACATGCTGTAGACGGTGGCGATGGCGGTGAGCAGCACACCGGCCAGAAGGATCTGTTCGTACACGCTGGCCGGCGGCCGGAACATCAACGCGGCCGTCACGGCGAGGAACGCCAAGCCCAGGATCTCGCCGTCGAACGACATCTGGAACATCGTGACCAGTTGGCCGAACACCGCGAAGGCCGAGGCCGTCGCGGTGATCAGCACCCGCCGCCAGCCGATGACCGACGGACCCGCGATCCACCGCGCGGCCCAGGGGATCGCGAGCGTCAGCAAGCAGAATCCGAGGACCTCGTACTGCGAGTAGCGGACCACCTCGCCGACCGGCGCCCCGGGATCGGTCGAGGACCGCCGGAAGATGTCGAGCAGCGCGTAGAGGTAGTGCGCTCCCGGCGGGTAGCCCGACATCTCGAAGCGGTACGGCGCCTTCACCCCGCCGCGCAGGAACGGGTAGCCGCCGTCGCGGTGGATGACGTCGAACAACGAGAAATGGTTCGCCGTGTCGTGGTGCGGCATCAGGAACGGGAAGGCGTCGGTGAAGCTCTTGCCGCGCAGCGGGCGCCGGAGCAGGACCCAGGTGACGACCGGGCCGGCGAGGATGATCGCGTCGGTCGCGCGCACCCGCTCGGGAAGGCGGGGCAGGCGCCCATGGCGGTGGTGGAGGACGACGCCGACGACGACGAGCACCGTGTTCGAGAACCCGGCCACGGCGACCGGATGCAGATGCCACGGCCAGAACGTGAACATCATCCCGGCGGCGATGAGCAGGCCCGTGCTCAGGGCGCCGGCGATCACCAGCCGATCGAGGAGATCCCGGCCGACGCGGAGCAGCGACGCGGTGCCGAGGAGGATCGCCAGGGGGAGGATCTCGTCGACGCGCAGCGCGTGGGTGAGGGCGGGGAAGGCCCACGCGGCGGCGAGCAGTCCGGCGGCCATCAGAGCCTTGCGATGGTGGAACGGGGTCGATGACCTGGTGTTGTCACTGTCCGCGCCAGCGTCGCGACGATCTATGACGGCCATTCCCGAAGGATCGCAGAATCCTTCTGCCGGGGGTAGGGGTCGTGGCCGGGCCCGGAGAAATGGCGGCGGTACCGGCGGGGTGTACCGGTACCGCCGCCATCAAAAGACCGAACCCCGTTGTCCGGCCCCGTTTTGTGGGGCACGCGGCCGCGCCACACGACCTCGTGCCCCGGGCTGCCCGACGGTCCCAGGCCGAGCAGCCGGCCACTTCGCGCCGCACCCAACCTGTGCGGCGCCCAAACTTTGCGGTGCTCGAACTCTGTGCCACTCGAACCATGCGGCACCCAACCTGTGCGGCGGCCAAACCGAGCGCCGTCCAAGCCCTGAGCCGCACAGCCCGCCCGCTACGCCACCGCGGCCTTCAGCACCCGCTCCGCCTCAGCGACCACGTCTCCCGCATGCGCCATCGCCCGAGCCCGGGCCTGGGCGCCGGTCGCGGCCCCCACCCCCCGATAGGTCCGCGTCCGGTCCCGCCCTGACAGCCGCTCGGCCAGCACCTCGGCCTGCGCCTCCACCACGTCCCGCGCCGCGGACAGCACCCGCCGATGCTCCGCGCAGGCGCCGAGCGCGTAGACGGCCGGGTCCGAGACCGACCTCAGCGTGTCGTCGACCACGATCCCGCGCGCCACCGCCAAGCCGGCGGTCCATGCCAGCGCGACGTTGGGCGCGGTCCCGCAGGTGACGACCGCCAGATCCGCCGTCAGGCGGTACCCGTCCGCCAGCGTGAGCGCGGCGAGCGAGCCGTCGGGCCCCTCCTCCACGCTGCGCACCCGGCAGTCCTGATAAGCGACCACTCCGGCCTGGCGCAGCTCGAAGTAGGCGTCGGCGGGCGTGATCTCGGGCGTCGCCGGCATCTGGTCGATCAGCTCGACCGGCAGCGGCGGACGGTCCGGATCGGCGCTGCGCAGCGCGTGCAGCGCCGCGGCCACGCGCAGTCCCGTCGCGCTGCCGCCGATCACCACCGCCCGCGAAGCGTCCCGGGCCGCCGTGGCGAGCGCGCGGAAGTCGGCGGCACTGTGGGCCGGAAGCACCCCGGGGAGCAGGTCCTCGGCGGCGGCCCCGCCGCCACCGCCGCCGGCCCGCAGCCCCCGGATCGGCGGCAGCACCGGGTTGGTCCCCGTCGCCAGGACCAACGCGTCGTACGGCTGCACCTGATGATCAGTACCGTGCACCACCCGGTGCATCCGGTCCACCGCCGTGGCCCGGACCCCGACCCGGAGCCGCAGCCGCGCGTCGTCGGGCACCGCCAGCGGAGCCGGCGCCGTGCCGGCGGCCAGGGCGTCCGGGAGGGCGTCTCGGTCGTAGGCGTCCGGGCCGTCGGCGGCGTAGACGGTGACGGCAAGGTCCTGGTCACCAGCAAGCAGGCCGGTGACGAGCCGCTGGGCGGCGAGCCCCCAGCCGACGACGACGATCTTCCTGGTCATCGAGGATCCTTTCGCTCGGTGTCGCTGTTCTCCGATTCGGTGGCGGTTCTCCGATTACGTGGTGCTCCAACTCGGTGACACCACCATGACCGACCCAAGTTTCCAGTCCGATTCGGCATTGTTTCGGCCGATGACCCACGGCGTACGCTAGGAGTACGCTTCAACTGCTTGCTGCCGGAGACGGCAGGTCAGGCGGCTCGGGCGGATTGGCAGTTTCGGGGGCGAAACAGACTGCGGGGAGGGCGCGCGATGCGCGACCAGTTGATGAGGCAACGGACCAAACTTCTCGTCGGCGGCATGCTGTCCGCCGCCGTGATCGGCTGGGGCGTCACGGCCTGCAGCCACGACGACCACGAACGGTGCGTGGACACGCGGGACAACACGGTGATCGCGGACTCGTACTGCACCGACCTTTCCTCCAGCTACGGCTACGCGCACTGGTACCGCGGCGGCAGCGGGTTCACGATGGGCTCCAAGGCCGGCGGCGGCGAGGTCGGCGAGCACGGTGTGGCCCGCGGCGGCTTCGGCGGCCACGGCGGCGACGGCGGGCACGGCGGCTGATGCGCAGGGTCCAGAGCCGTCCCCGTGACGGCTGGCAGCAGGCTGTCGAATCGCAGGGCCTGGTCTTCCCGGTCACCGAGAAGGAGGACGGCACCTCCGTCCCCTACTGGTACGAGTCCGCGCACTACGCGCTGACCATGGCCGAGGTCGACGCGCTTGAGGAGACCACCGAGGAACTGCACGCCATGTGCCTGGCCGCGGCCGAGCACATCGTCGCGCGCGACCGGTTCGCCGACCTCGGCATCACCGACCCGGCCGTGGTGCGGGCCGTCCGCGAGTCCTGGGCCGCGCAGCCGCCGACCCTGTACTCCCGCTTCGACCTCCGCTACGACGGCGAGGACGGCCGCGGCGCCAAGCTGCTGGAGTACAACGCCGACACCCCGACCATGCTCCTGGAGTCGGCGATCTGCCAGTGGTACTGGCTCCAGAACACCCGGCCGGAGCTGGACCAGTGGAACTCGGTGCACGAGCGGCTGGTCGACGCCTGGCAGCGGATGCGGGTCCGGCTGTCCCACGGCCCGGTGCACTTCGTCTACGCCGAGTCCGACGAGACCGGCGAGGACTTCATGACCTCCGCCTACGTCGCCGAGACCGCCGAGCAGGCCGGGCTGACGCCGGTCCAGCTGCCGATCGAGCAGGTGGGCTGGGACGAGGCCGCGCAGTGGTTCGTGGACCTGGACCGGACCCGGATCCGGACCGTCTTCAAGCTCTACCCGTGGGAGTGGCTGGCGGTCGAGGACTTCGGCCCGGCGGCGCTGCGGACCCTGGACCGCACCCAGTGGATCGAGCCGGTCTGGAAGATGCTGCTGTCGAACAAGGCGCTGCTCGCGGTGCTGTGGGAGCTCTACCCGGACCACCCGAACCTGCTCCCGGCCTACCTCGACGGCCCGCGCGACCTGAAGGACTACGTCGCCAAGCCGCTGCTGGGCCGCGAGGGCGCCTCGATCAAGATCGTCACCGGCGGCGAGCGGTTCGAGCAGCCCGGGGACTACGGCGAGGAGGGCTACGTCTACCAGGCGTTCGCGCCCCTGCCCTCGTTCCCCGGCCCGGACGGCGGCGGACGCGCGGTCCTGGGCTCGTGGCTGGTCGCCGGGGAGCCGGCCGGGCTGGGCATCCGCGAGTCCGACGGGCTGATCACCGACACCTACGCGCGGTTCGTGCCGCACGTCATCGACGGTTAGCGGGGCCGGCGCCGGGCCGCCGGACCGGGCCGGCGCCTCCGCTCCATGGGGCCGATAGCCGGACGCTACTGGGACCAAGCCCCGCGATCAGCCACAATGGCGGGCATGGCTGAGCAGAAGAAGCAGCAGTGGGTCCTCACCCTGTCGTGCCCGGACACGCCCGGCGTCGTCCACGGCGTCGCCAACTACCTCCTCATGACCGGTTGCACCATCCTGGACAGCCAGCAGTACGGCGACCCGGACACCGGTCTGTTCTTCATGCGCGTCAGCTTCAGCCGGGTCCACGACGAGGTCACGCTGGAGCAGCTGACCAGCAGCTTCGAAGCCGTGGGCGCGACGTTCCGGATGGCCTGGCGCTTCCACGACGCCGAGGAGCGGATGCCGGTCGTGCTGATGGTCAGCAAGTTCGGCCACTGCCTGAACGACCTGCTGTTCCGCGCCTCCACCGGCGCGCTCCCGATCGACGTCGCGGCCGTGGTGTCCAACCACCGCGACTTCGAGGACCTGACCCGCTCCTACGGCGTGGACTTCGTGCACCTGCCGGTCGCCGCCGGCGACGCCGAGGCCAAGGCGAAGGCCGAGACCGCGCTGCTGAAGCTGGTCGAGTCCCGCGGCGTGGAGCTGGTGGTGCTGGCCCGCTACATGCAGGTGCTCACCGACGACGTCTGCAAGGCCCTGGAGGGCCGGATGATCAACATCCACCACTCCTTCCTGCCGAGCTTCAAGGGCGCCAAGCCCTACCACCAGGCCCACACCCGCGGCGTGAAGCTGATCGGCGCCACCGCGCACTACGTGACCGCGGACCTCGACGAGGGCCCGATCATCGAGCAGGAGGTGGCCCGCGTCGGCCACGCCGTGACCCCGGAGCAGCTGGTGGCGGTCGGCCGCGACGTGGAGTGCCAGGTGCTGGCGCGCGCCGTGAAGTGGCACGCGGAGCACCGGGTGCTGCTCAACGGGAAGCGGACGGTCATCTTCTCCTAGCGCCGGGCCGCGGCCTGAGGCTGAGCTGCGGTGCGCCCCGGAACCCTCGCGGGTTCCGGGGCGCACCATTCGGATCGAGGCGGCTCGGGTCAGTTGCCGCTCCCGGCCGTGCTCAGGCTCGACTGCGACCCGCTCGACCCTGGCCCGCTCGAACCCGACGCGCTCGAACCCGGCCCGCTTGGCTGCGACCCGCTCGACTGCGAATCGCTCGAGCCCGGCCCGCTCGACTGCCAGTCGCTCGACCGCGTCGGCCAGTTCACCGTGTCGCCCGCCGAGATCGAGGTCGGCACCGTGCCGTACGGCGGGTGCGCCGTGGAACCGGTCGCGCTCGGCGGCGTCATCACGCGGAGCCGGTTCTCAAGGTCGAGGTAGTGGGCCCACTGCGTCGTCGCGTACTGCACGAACGCCGCGTTCCCCGTGATCCGCAGCAGCTGCTCGTTGGTCAGCAGCTGCCCCGCCGTCGGTGGTTGGATGCCGCCCAGGGTGCCGCTCCCCTTGATCCCGATCGTGATCGTGATCCGGGGGTCCTTCAGCTGGTCCTTGACGTAGCCGGCGCTCTGCCCGCCCGACGGCCCGCCCTGCACGACGACGCTCCCGCCCGCCGTGCTGGTCTGCACGCAGCCCTCCGGCGGCGTGCGGCACGCGGGTGCCTGCCCGTCGAGCGTGCTGGCGAAGGTGACCGACGGGAACAGGTAGTTCGTCCCCCCGGGCCCGGTGAGGATCAGCGCGTGGTTGCCGGTGCCTTGGACCGTGAACCCCGGCGGCAGCGCCGCCTGGATGTACGGCGCCGAGCCCTGTGCGAAGGCCGTGTCGAAGTTCTGCGCCTCGTTGAACGCTGTGCAGTAGTCGCTCGCGCCGCCGGACGTCGGCGGGTTCTGGATGTTGCACAGCTCGGTCCCCGCGGTCCCCGGCCCGTCGAGCGGGAACGAGCGCGGGGTCCGGGGCGCGAGCGGATCGCTGCCGGTCGCCGAGGTGCTGCCCGACCCCGTGCCCAGGGCGGCGGCCCCGGCGCCGATCGCGAGCACCATCACGGCGGCCGCCGCGGTCAGCGTCCAGTCCCGGCGCCGCCGCCGGTCGCCCCATTCCATCGCCGGACCGACGACGTCCCGCGGCTGCGGCTCGTCCTCCGGCGGCGGGAAGGCGCTGGACAACAGCTTGCGCATGTCGTTCACAGAAGTTCTCCCTCCTAGTCGTGGATGAGCTCGCCGACGGCGGCGCCGAGGCGCTGACGCAGGATCGCGATGGCCCGCGCGGTCTGGCTCTTGACCGTCCCGGTCGACACGCCGAGCGCGTCGGCGGTCTGCTCGACGGTCAGGTCCTCCCAGAACCGGAGCACGACGACGGCCCGCGCCCGCGGCGGCAGCGTGTCGAGTGCGCTGCGCACCGCGAGCCGGAGCTCGGCGTCGTCCCGGCGGGCGGCGGGCTCGGGGGCGTCCTCCAACGCCACCGTCCGCCGGTCCTTCTTCTTGAGGTCCAGATAGGCGCGGAACAACACCGTCCGGGCGTACGCGTCGACCGAGTCGGCGCGCAGCACCCTCGGCCAGGACCGGAACAGCCGACCGAAGGTCGTCTGCACCAGGTCCTCGGCGGTGTGCCAGTCCCCGCACAACAGGTACGCGCTGCGTCGCAGGTGCGGCTGGGCCCCCACGGCGTACTCGCGGAACTGTTCACGGGCTTCGGCCGGACCGCCCCGGGCCGGCGGGCTCTTGAGTGTCCTCACATCAGATAAGACCGGAGCCGGCGTCGCAGGGTTGGAAGCTGTTTTCCGGACGGCGGAAATCGCCGCCCGGGGTGCGGGCCCGTGCCGGACTCAAGCGGGAGTCCACCGGGTTGTCATGGCAGGTTGTCACGGCGGGTTGCCACGGCAGGGTGTCCCGGCGGAGCCTCACACCGGGATCTCGTGCCCGATCGCCATCAGCAGCGCGCCCAGCTGCACGATCAGCTGCTGTTGGATCTCCTCGCGCGCCATGTCGCGGTGCTTCAGCCAGTCCAGCACCCCGGTCTCGGCGGCCGCGACCCAGCACTTCAGCGTCATCCGGACCAGCGGGTCCACCGGCTTCGGCTCGTCGAGGCCCTCGACCAGCAGCTCGTAGACGGTGTCCTCGACCGAGTGCACCAGCTCCGCGGACTCGCCCCCGGAGCCGTAGGCCGCCGAGCCGCCGAGCAGCGCCACGAACCCGGCCGAGTGCGCCTCGGCGAACTCCACGAACGCCCGCACCGCGCGGTCCAGGCGCTGCAACGGCGTGTCGCCGGGCTCCACCTGCGCCAGCCGGCGCGTGAGCTCGGCCGCGGCCTTGGACAGCGCGGCGGCGTAGAGCTCCTGCTTGGTCCCGAAGTAGTGGTACACCAGCGCCCGGGACGCCCCGGCGGCCTGCGCCACGTCGTCCACCGACACTTCTTCCGGGCCGCGTTTGGACAGCAGGTCCAACGCGGCCTCGATCAACTCGTCGCGGCGGCGGTCCACCGAGAGCCGGCGGCGCGGCGCGGTGCGTGAGGGGGACCGGACGGGGCGGGAGCTGCGGGACTCGGACTGCACATCGCCATGCTGCCATGTCCGGTGGGGGGAACGAATCGCGAAGCCGCCCACGGCGATTCCCGTCACCTTCCCGTCTGTGCGCCGTTCTTCCCCCTCAGGGGCCTCCAACCATCGGCAACAGCTCGGGAACGGGTCGGAAACGGGTCTTGTCCGGACGGGGCCCCGGACCTACATTAGACATCGTGTCCAATAAAACCGGCCCCACGCCGCCCGCCCCCGAGGCCCTGGAACGCCACCGTGCGGCGCAGGCGCTCGCCTACCGCTGCGCCGAGACCGTCGGCGCGGGACTGGAACCGGGCGTCACCGAACGCGAGGCCGCCCGCCGCATGCGCGCGTTCCTCCGCGACAACGGCGTCGAGGACTTCTTCCACATCCCTTTCGCCTGGTTCGGCGAGCGCACCGCCTTCCGCTCGCTGAAGGGCCCGTGGACGCCGCTGCACTTCTTCCCCAGCGCGAAGCGCCTCCAGGAGGGCATGCCCTACGTCCTGGACTGCTCCCCGGTCGTCGATGGCTATGTCTCCGACATCGGCTACGCCGGCGTCCTCGGCGGCCCCGGTACGAACCGCATCTTCGACGCGCTCATGCGCGACCTCGCCGAGTACCGCACCCTGATCCCGCAGCGGATCAAGGCCGGCGACACCCTCGCCGAGGTCTACGCCGCGGTCGACGCCCTCATCGCGCGCCAGGGCTACGAATCCCGCCACAAGGTCTATCCGGGCCGGGTCATCGGCCACCAGGTCGGCCACATGAGCCAGCGACGCAACATGGGCCGCTACGCCTTCGGCTTCGGCCTGCGCACGCTGGAGACCCTGGGCCGCGAGATCGTCACTGAGGGGATCAAGGGCCGCTCCCCGCTGTGGGCCGGCGGCCGCGCCTCCCGCCACGCGCCCACACCGGGGCTGTGGGCGGTCGAGCCGCACATCGGATTCCGCGGCGTCGGCGTGAAGTTCGAGGAGCTGCTCGTCGTCACCGGGGACGACGCCTACTGGCTCGACGACGATCTGCCGCACGTGCGGCGGTGGCAACTGGAAGGCGCATACGCATGACCCAGGACGTCCGCACCCTGGCGGTGACGGTGGAGGGCGGCAAGCTCTCCGTCCGCACCTACGGGGACCCCTCGAAACCGACCGTGCTGCTCGTCCACGGCTATCCCGACACCCAGGCGGTGTGGGACGGCGTCGTGTCCGAGCTGGCCGACGAGTTCCACGTCGTCACCTACGACACCCGCGGTATCGGGGCTTCCAAGGGCCCGCTGTTGAAGCACGGATACACCTTGGACCGCCTCGCCGACGACCTCTACGCCGTCGCGGACATCGTCGCCCCCGATCAGCCGATCCACCTCGTCGGCCACGACTGGGGATCGATCCAGGCCTGGGAAGCGGTCACGCGCGCGGATTCCGCACAGCGATTCCTCTCCTATACGTCCATCTCTGGGCCCTGCCTGGACCACGCCGCTATGTGGACGCGCTCCGGACTGCGCAGGCCCACTCCCAAGGCCGCCGCGCGCTCGCTGAAGCAGGCGCTCGCCTCCTGGTACATCGTCATGTTCCACCTGCCGGTCGGCCCGCGCGTCGTCTGGCGCCTCGGACTGGCCAAGCAATGGCCGCGGATCATCAAAGCTATAGAGGGAACGTCTATAGAGACCTCTGCCACGCTCTCTAAGGACGGCTCCCGCGGAGTTCTCTATTACCGCGCGAACATGCTGCCCAAGATGAGGCACCCCGAGGAACGACCCACCTCTGTACCGGTCCAAGTCCTCACCCCCACCGGCGACCGCTTCGTCACACCGGCGCTCGCCGCGCAAGCACCGGCGCCGTGGACCGAGCGTCTCTATGTGCGGAAGGTCAGCGGCGGCCACTGGATCGTCGTGAAGAAGCCCGCGCTGATCGCCGAACGCATCAAGGAGTTCGTCCTGTCCGACATCGCCACCCCCGGAGGGCCCGAACCGGTGCGCTCGCTGCTCCGAGCCGAAGCCAGACAAGGCACCAAGGACCGCCGCGAGTTCGAGGACAAGCTGGTCGTCATCACCGGCGCCGGCTCCGGAATCGGGCGCGCCACCGCGCTGGCGTTCGCGGAGAAGGGCGCCGACATCGTCGTCGCCGACATCGATGCCGTCGCCGCCGCCCGGACTGTGGAACTGGTGGAACTGCTCGGCGCGCGCGCCTACCTGTACACGGTCGACGTCGCCAGTGCTGACGCCATGGAGCGGTTCGCCGCGGACGTGAAGGCCACTGCCGGAGTACCCGACGTCGTCGTCAACAACGCCGGCATCGGGATGTCCGGCCCGTTCCTCGCCACCGAAGTGAAGGACTGGGAACGGATCCTCGGCGTCAACGTATGGGGCGTCATCCACGGCGCGCGGTGCTTCGGAGAGATGATGCGGGAACGAGGGGAGGGCGGCCACATAGTGAATCTCGCCTCGGCCGCCGCCTATACGCCGTCGCGCGCGCTGTCCGCGTACTCGACCTCCAAGGCCGCCGTGCTCATGCTCTCCGAATGCCTGCGCGCGGAGTTCGCCCGCTACGGCATCGGCGTCTCCGCGATCTGCCCCGGCTTCATCGCCACGAACATCACCCGCACCACGAAGTTCGTCGGGCAGAGCGCGGAGCAGCAGGAGCGGACCCGACAGCGCGTCACCGGCCTGTACCGGCGGCGCAACTTCGGGCCGGACAAGGTGGCCGAGCGCATCGTCGACGCCGTGCGGCGCGACAGGCCGGTGGTGCCGGTGGCGCTGGAGGCCAAGGCGAGCAAGGCCATTTCCCGGCTGTCCCCGGCGCTGGCGCGGCGGATGGCCAAGATCGACCCGACCGGCTGAGGAACTGACTCATGGCTGACACATCGGCGGTCCCGGACCTGGACCGGCACCCGGACCTGAAGCCGCGGCGCGTGAAGTTCGACTGGGAGAACACGCCGCTGCACTGGGTTCCCGAGGACCCGTACGCGACGCACATCATCAACGTGCTGCACCTGCTGCTGCCGGCCGGCGAGCGCTGGTTCGTGCACGTCTACAAGCAGGTGCTGCCCCACATCCACGACGAGCAGCTCAAGGCCGAGGTCAAAGGCTTCATGGGCCAGGAGGGCACGCACGCGGTCGCGCACCAGAACGTGCTGCACCACATGAAGGTGCAGGGCCTGGACCCCGACCCGTTCGTCGAGCAGGTGGAGTGGCTTTTCGAGCAGCTGCTCGGCGACAGCACCATGCCGCCCTTCGCCCGCAAGAAGTGGCTCCGCGAACGCCTGGCCATCATCGCGGCGATCGAGCACTTCACCGCCGTACTGGGCAAGTGGATCGTGGACTCCCGGGGCCTCGACGAGGCCGGCGCGGACCCGGTGATGCTCGACCTGCTCCGCTGGCACGGCGCCGAGGAGGTCGAGCACCGCTCGGTCGCCTACGACCTGTTCATGCACCTCGACGGCTCCTACGCCCGCCGCGTCCGCGCAATGCTGCTGACCGCGACCGCGTTCGCCTGGATCTGGGGCCGCGGCGCGAAGTTCATGGTCGCCGCCGACCCGAACGCGATCCGCACCGGACACCGCGAACAGCGCATGACCGAGCGCGAGTTCCTGGCCCGCTTCCGCGCGGCGTACAAGCGCGGACGCCTGCCATCGATGTCGAGCCTGGTACTGGAGGTCCCGAAGTACCTCAAGCCCGGCTACCACCCGTCCCACCACGGCTCCACCCAGAGCGCGCTGGACTACCTCGCCAGATCCCCGGCCGCCGTCTACGCGGCGGAGCTGGCGGCGGCGCGGAAGGGCGGCGTCGACGGGGCTGGCGGGGTCGACGGGGCCGAGGAGCGCGGGTAGCGCGCCGCGGACCCCCACGAGCGGCGGGGCCGTGGCAGATCAGGGCTGCCGCGGCTCCGCCTTGTCACGCGGCGGTAGGTCCTTAATCAAGTTCCTATGAGTACGGCGGCGACCGCTTCGACTGGGACGACCAGGCGGAACGGACAGGGTGGCGCTACCCGACCGACTACCGCGACTTCCTGGAGACCTACGGCGCCGGCGGCACGTTCTGCGCGGCGCTCCACAAGCCTGGCTCCGAGCACGACTACCTGGACGGATGCCGTGACTGGCATCAGCTCAGCATCGTGTCGCCGAAACCGCAGGGCGTGGAGTACCAGGTCGACCGGCGCGCGCCACGGTGGCCGGGCACAGGGCTGAAGGTGTGGGGCTGGGGCAGCGACTGCCTGGGTTTTGGCCGGTCGGCTGGACCTGTCGCCCTTCCTGACCCTGCCGGGGCCGCCGGTCTTCATCGGATGGCGGGCGGCGGAGCTGCGGTTCCGCGAGCGGCACTATGAGGACTTCCGGACGTGGGCCCCGTCGCCGTTGCCGAGCCGCTGGTTCGAGCCATAGGCAAGTCCTATACACCGCCTCTATCCGAAGTTATGCAGGAGCAGGCGGTATGTCCTTCCCCGGCGTCCTAGAGTGAGCACATGCATCAAGCCATGGACGTCTCCGACCCTGTCTGTCAGTCCGGCCGCGCCTGGGTGGACGAGGCGATCCGCCGCGTCTCGGCGGACGCGAACCGGTCCGCCGACACCCACCTGATCCCGGTGCCGCTCCCGGCACCGTGGGCCGAGTGGGGGATCGACGTGTACCTGAAGGACGAGTCCACGCATCCCACCGGCTCGCTGAAGCACCGGCTGGCGCGGTCGCTGTTCCTCTACGGGCTCTGCAACGGCTGGATCCGGCAGGGGACGACCATCGTGGAGGCGTCGAGCGGCTCCACCGCGGTGTCGGAGGCGTACTTCGCGAAGATGCTGGGCCTGCCGTTCGTGGCGGTGATGCCGCGGTCGACGTCCAAGGAGAAGTGCGAGCTCATCGAATTCCAGGGTGGCGTATGCCATTTCGTAGATGATCCGGGAGCGCTGTACGAGGAAGCGCGGAAGGTGGCCGCGAACGCGCCGGTGGAGACCGGCGGCGGGCACTATATGGACCAGTTCACATATGCCGAGCGGGCAACCGATTGGCGCGGCAACAACAACATCGCGGAGTCGATCTTCGGGCAGATGGCCCAGGAGCGGTTCTCCTGCCCGTGCTGGGTCGTGGTGGGCGCCGGGACCGGCGGCACCTCCGCGACCATCGGCCGGTATCTGCGCTACCAGCGCCACGGTACCCAGCTGTGCGTGGTGGACCCCGAGAACTCGGCGTTCTTCGAGGGCTGGCGGCGCCGGGACCCCGGCTACGCCACCGGCCGGGGCTCCCGCATCGAGGGCATCGGACGGCCCCGGGTGGAGCCCTCCTTCCAGCCCGACGTGGTGGACCGGATGATCCAGGTCCCCGACGCCGCCTCGATCGCCGCGATGCGCGCGGTCTCCGAGCTCACCGGCCGCGACGCCGGCGGCTCCACCGGAACCAACTTCTGGGGCGTGGTGAAGCTGATGTGCGAGCTGCGCGCAGCCGGGGCCCGCGGCTCGATCGTCACCCTGCTGTGCGACGGCGGCGAACGATATCGCAACACGTACAAGTCGGACTCATGGCTGGCGGAACAGGGCCTCGATGTGGCACCGTACGCGGCACGGTTGCGCTCAGCGCTCAGTACCGGAAAGTGGGCCGAGTAAGGCGGGAAAAGTCACCGGCCCACGGCGATTGTTCCAAAGCTGTAGAGAACTCTTTACCTGCGGCAGGGCAACCATCAGCGCTACGTATGAAGGCCCATGTTTTCTACGTACATCGCAGGATGCGCAGATGTCCGAACCCGGGTGAGGGTGGCTGGAAAGCTCGGTTCCAGCCTCCCTCAGCAGCCTACCGATCGGGCGACTGAGGGATCTCACAACAGAACATGGAAGCAAGTTCGCCGGAGGAGCCAGTCCCAGGCACCCGGCCACATCCGGAGGT
Source organism: Catenulispora yoronensis (assembly GCF_039531695.1). Lineage (NCBI taxonomy): Bacteria > Bacillati > Actinomycetota > Actinomycetes > Catenulisporales > Catenulisporaceae > Catenulispora > Catenulispora yoronensis. The sequence continues at coordinate 112,985 of NZ_BAAAQN010000006.1, read as the reverse complement.
CCCCCCGCTCATGGGAAACCACACCAACCCCTCTCTGGCCCGTAAGCGTCTGTCGACGCTGGCCGTCACGACCACCCTCGCCGCGGTGGGTGTCGGCGTCATAGGCACTGGCGTCGCGAACGCCGCGACGCCGGCGGGTGTCGGGCATACGCAGGTCAACCCCGCGCTCGACACGGCGGCGGCCCTGAACTCGGTCAAGGTCACTGGTGCCGATGGCCTGACCGTGACTGCCGACATCGCGGGCACCCAGATCGCCGAGGCGATCACCGACTACACCAACGTTCACGTCACCATTGACTGGAACGAGGACCACGTCGATCCGCAGGCGATCGATGTGCATCCCAACTCGGGTGATGCCGGCAAGCCGGCTTCGAACTCGGTGGCGCACACGTTCAAGGCGCCCGGCACCTACCACGTCACGGTCAAGGTCGATGACGGTTCCGGCGGTGCCGCCAAGACCGCGACCAAGGACGTGACCGTCTTCGCCGCCCCGACGCTGGTCGCCGCGGTCTCCACCAAGACCCCCGCCCCGGGCAGCCCGGTCGTGGTGAACCTGACGGGTTCCTCCGTCGACAAGTCGGCAGCCGGCGCCACCACCACCATCAAGTGGGGCGACACCGCTTCGGACTCGGTGCTCACCGGTGACCCGTCGAAGATCCTGACCACCGACGCCAAGCTGTCGCACACCTACGCCGCCGGCAACTACACCCTGTCGGTGCAGCTGAACGACGGCCTGGGCAACGCCAACTCGAAGACCGACGCCCAGACGTTCGCGATCACCGTCGGGGCCAACGGCAAGATCGTGGTCAACCGCGCCTCCGGTAGCGACCACTACGCGACTGGCGACCGCTACACGACCGGCCTGGTCATCGCCCAGCGCGCCTGGGCCGACAACGGCAAGGCCGCCACCGACACGGCGCATCGTCAGCAGGCCAAGGCGGTCGTGCTGGCCACCGGTGTCGCGTTCCCGGACGCGCTGGCCGGCGGGCCGCTGGCGAAGAAGGTCGGCGGCCCGCTGCTGCTGACCGACGGCGGTGCCGCGACGACCAACCCCGACGTGCTCAAGGAGATCCAGCGGGTCCTGCCGCCGACCAGCGCCACGGTGCCGGCCGCGAGCAGCACCGTCTACATCCTGGGCGGCGAGAAGGCGATCAGCACCGGCATCGAGAACGAGCTGACTGCCAAGGGCTACACCGTCAAGCGGCTGGCGGGCGCCGACCGGTACGAAACGGCTCTGAAGATCGCCAAGGACGGCATGGGCGACCCGTCGCGCCTCATCCTGGCGCGCGGCGACGAGGGCACCAACCACAACGGCTTCGCCGACGCGCTGGCGGCCGGCCCGTACGCGGCCAACGTCTTCGGCGGCGCCGTGGTGCTGAGCAACGGCTCGACCATGGACCCGGCCACCAAGGCCTACGTCACGAGCAAGCTGCACGTCGGCGCCAAGAACGTGGGAGTGGTCGGCGGCCCGGCCGTCGCCGCGATCAAGACCATCCCGGGCTCGGCCGACCTGTACTCCGCTTCCTTCGGGAACGACCGGTACGAGACCGCCGCCATGCTGGCCGACAAGTTCCCGCACAACGTCACCGTGGGTGTCGCCACCGGCTTGCAGTTCCCGGACGCGCTGACCGGCGGGGCCTACATGGCCAGCATCGGTGGTCCGCTGCTGCTGAGCGACCCGACCGCGCTGTCGGACGCGACCGCGAAGAAGCTGGGCTTGATCTACACCACCACCCCGGAGGTCGACATCTTCGGTGGCGAGAAGGCCGTCACCCCGGCCGTCGCCAACGCGATCGCGACGCTGGTCAAGGTCGCCACCATCGGCAAGTTCTAGGCACGACGCGGTTTGGGCCGCCGACCTGACGGCAGCCGAGACCGAACAGAAAGACCCTGCTGGGCCCCGCCGACCTGTGACGGCGGGGCCCAGCGTGTGTCAGTGCCTAGGGCGATCAGTCGGAGCGCTACCGGTCGGAGGCGTGCTACCGGTCGGAGTTCCGCTGGTCGACGGGATAGTGCTCGGCGAACTCTGTGACCCCTCCGGGCTCTGCGACTGCCCCTGCGACTGCGACCGCGACTGCTCCGGAACCACTCCCATCCCCGTCATCCCCGCCGGTCGCGTGAAGTACGACTGCCCGTTCTGCAAGCCCACACCCTTCATCAGAGTGCTGACCGTCACGAACGTGTACCCCTGCTGCTTCAACTGCTGGATCACCGACGGCATCGCGTCGATCGTGGTCTTGTGGATGTCGTGCGACAGCACGATCCGGCCCGGGGCCGCGTGGCTCACGATCTGGTCGGTGACGCGGGCGGCGTTCGGGTACTTCCAGTCCAGCGGGTCGACGCGCCACATCACGAACGGGTACCCGGCATAGGTGCGGACGGTGTCGTTCACCGCGCCGTACGGGGGGCGGACCAGGGTCGGGCGCGGGATGCCGGTCGCGGCTATCGCGTCGGCGCCGCGCTTGATCTCTTCCTGGACCGCGGGGGCGGACAGCGTTGACAGATCCTTGTGGTCCCAGGTGTGGTTGCCGACCTCGTGGCCTTCGGCGTATTCGCGGCGGACGGTCGCCGGGTACTTCTCGGCCTGGTCGCCCAGGACGAAGAAGGTGGCCGGGACGTTCTCGCTCTGGAGGATGTCCAGCAGTCGGCCGGTGTCCGGGCCCGGGCCGTCGTCGAAGGTCAGCGCTATGCACTTGGCGGTCGAGCAGTCGACGTCGGCGTTCATGCGGGGTGTGGCCGGGGGCTGGTAGCCGGGCTTGGTGGGGATGGTCGCGGTCTGGCCGGCGGAGGAGGGGGAGGAGCTGGAGGAGCCGCTGCTGGGCGGGGTCGCGGTACCGGTGCTGCCGCCGCTCGATGCGGAACCCGGCGAGCCGGCCGACCCCGACGACCCCGACGAGCCGCCGGACGACGCCGCCCCAGGGCTCGTAGTGGCCCCGGCGCGGCCGGAGGAGCCCTGCGAGCCTGCCGAGCCGTCCGTGGCCCCGCTGGACGGCGATCCCGTCGACTCCGGCGACCCCGGCGATCCCACCGACCCCGTCGACTCCACAGACGGCGCAGACGGCTCCGACGAAGGCCGGGAGCCCGCCGCGGCTCTGGGCTTCCCGCCCGATCCGCCCGACCCGCCGCCCGCGCCCGCCACGGCCGCGACCCCGACCATGCCGACCGCGCTGACGGCGGCGACGATGGCGAGGGTCTTTTTGCGGGCGGGGAAACGGGACATCCACGGGCGAATCATCCGACAATCATTCACTGATCGTCCGGGGGTTCCCAAACTCCACTGGTCAGCGCATCGCCCCTGATCAAGCCATGACCGTGCGTGATGGGATCAACACACGTCGATTCGATATCTTCCTAGGGTGCAATCCGACGAGCACCGGACGCGGGTCCGCAGCGGCGTGCCCGGGATCGGCGGTCCCGAGGACCGGGCCGTCGAGCCGTCCTCGGCGGCCCGGGTCATCGACCTCGCGCTGCGGATCGGCGAGCTGCTGCTGGCCAGCGGCGAGGGCAGCGAGGACGTCGAGGTGGCGCTGGTCGGCATGACCGAGGCGTACGGCCTGGCGCGCTGCGAGACCAACGTCACCTTCACCGTGATCACGCTGTCCTACCAGCCGAGCCTCACCGACACGCCGATCTCGCTGGAGCGCGTGGTGCGGCACCGCACCGTCGACTACACCGGGCTGGCCGACCTGCACCGCCTCGCCGTCGACATCAGCCTGGGCGGCGTCACGCTGGAGGAGGCGTACGGCCGCCTGGCCACGATCCGGCGCAACAAGTACCCCTACTCGCACTGGGTGATCGTCGCCAGCCTCGGCGCCATCGCGGCCAGCGCCGCCATCCTGGTCGGCGGCGGCTACCGGGCCTCCCTGGTGGCGTTCGTCTGCGCGATCGTCGGCGACTTCCTCTACCGCCTGCTCGACCGCCTCGGCCTGCCGGCCTTCTACCTGCTGGCGGTCGCCGCCATGCCCGCCGCGATCGCGGCGATCGTCCTGGACCGCGCCGGCGTGCACATCAACAGCTCGGCCGTGGTCGTCGGCGGCGTGTTCACGGTCCTGCCCGGCCGGGCCCTGGTCGCGGCCATCCAGGACGGGCTGACAGGCTTCTACATCACCGCCTCGGCCCGGCTGCTGGAAGTGGTGTTCCTGGTCGCGGCCCTGGTCAGCGGCATCACCCTGGTGCTGATGATCGGACGGCAGGTCGGCGCCAGCTTCATCGTCGACGAACAGCTCGCGCCGGTCCGCGCCGAGCCGGAGTACGCGCTGGTGGCCGCGGCGCTCGGCGTGTCCTTCGCGGTGGCGGTCCACACCCCGCGCCGGATACTGCCGTTCGCCGCCGGCGGCGCCGCGTACAGCTGGGCCGGCGCCACCTACGGTGTCCAGTGGGGGTTGTCCCCGGTGATCGCCACCACCGCCACGGCGATGACCGTCGGCGTGATCGGCCACCTGATCGCGCGCCAGTACCGCACGTCGGCGCTGCCCTACGTGATCCCCGCCATCGGCCCCCTGCTCCCCGGCTCCGCGGTGTACTTCGCGATGCTCCAGATCACCAGTGGCGACAGCGGACGCGGCGTCGCGTCGCTGGAGACCGCGGTGTCCCTGGGCCTCGGCATCGGCGCGGGGGTGAACCTCGGCGGCGAGCTGGCCCGGGTGATCGGCCGGATGGCGGGGGAGAAGGAGCTGGTGTCGCGGTTCCGGCGGCGGCTCGGCTCCGGGGGCAGCGCCCTCGGCGGGGAGTGACCGACCGGTTCCGGACAGCAGCGAGGGACGTTCCCGCAGTCCCTCGGAAACGTCCCCCAGCCGCTTGTGCGCTCTAATTTATACGCCGGTCTGTGGCGCGGGTCACCCACCACTCTTGCGGCGGAACTGCCGCTTGGCACCGGCCCGGCCATGTGCGGAGTGGATCTTCGAATCGCCGGGCCCGCCCCCGGCCCCCCGCGCCGAGTTCCCCTTCTTGGCCTCCAGCGCCTCAAGGAACTTCCGCTTCTGCTCCTCAGCGTCCGAAGCCGCCTCCGGCCCACCCCCCGGCTCGCCGGGCTCCGACTGCGATCCCGCCGCCGTGGTGTCCATTCCGGCCTCCTGATGATGTGCGATGTGACGGACGTGCTGTCCCCGCCAGCCTGCCACGACGGGCCCACCCCGCACCACACGGATATCACGCGTCACCCCGGGCGTCGCAGCGGGTAAGCTGTCAGCGCTACGCGCGCCCTCGTAGCTCAGGGGATAGAGCACCCGCCTCCTAAGCGGGGGGTCGACAGTTCGAATCTGTCCGGGGGCACCCTGAAAGGCTCGAATCTGTAGCCTCTGGGCCAGGCATTTCTGGTTCTACCAGCCGTGATTCCCTCCCCTAGTTAACACCCCGGCGGCTTCGCCCGGGAGGGGGAGACGACAGGCCCGGTCCCACTGGATCCCATCGGCTCCCCCTGACTACGGCAATCTGCGGGGAAATAGCGGGGAGATTTCGAGCCCTCCCCGCACCGTTTCCGCAGCTCACAACCCGTAACGATCAGCTACTGCCGGGGTCACGTTCCGTTCCGCCCTCGTCTTCCCCATGTTGCGGGTCTGCTCCGCCGGGTTCGTCATCCCGTTCGGCGGACTCCTCCGGGCTCGCATAGCGCTCCAGCGCCTCGGCGATGAGCCTGCGGGCCAGGTCTTCCTGTCCGTCGATGCACTTGGCGTACACCTTGTACATCACCTCCAGGCTGTGGCCGGCCCATTCGGCCACCAGTGTGGGCGGGGCTCCGGCGTTCAGCTGGAGGGAGATCCCACCGTGCCGCAGGTCGTAGGGCCGCTGGGCCAGCGGCGACTTGTGTTGCTTGACGGTCAGGGCTGCCTGCCTGGCGCTTCGCCAGACCCTGGCGTAGACGGTCTTGCCGACCATGCCGCCGTTGGGGCCGACGAACATCTGCGCACCCTCGGCGATCTTGAACTCCTTGATGTGTCGGCGCACCCAGTACACGCCGCGCGGCGGGATCGGGATGTCGCGGTACTCCTCGGGCGTGCGCTGCTTGAGGCTCTTGCTCTTAGCCTTGCCTCCGTCGGAGGTCCACGCCTGCTCGGCCTGCGGGTTGGAGGTCTTCAGCCGAACCGTCCCCCACTGCGTCTCCGGCTCGCCCTCGGCCGGTTCCGGCGGCAGGTCGAAGGCGTCCTCGGTGACGTCCAACGCCTCTGAGGGCCGCATCATGCAGTAGTAGAGCAGCGCGAAGAACGCCTGGAGCCGGGGGGAGAACTCGCGGGTGTCGCGGTGGCTGCCGTGCAGCCCGACCTTGGCGATCAGCGCCTCGACCTGCCGGGGGTTGGCGACCACGGCCCGGTCGACGATGGCCAGGCGCTTGCCCCCCTTGCCGTAGTCGCGCCACTTGGGGTTGTTCAGCGGGTTCACCGCCAGCACCCCGTTTTCGACCATGTACTCCAGCGCCTGGTTGAAGCCGGCCCGCTTGCGTTTGACCGACACCAGTGCCGCTGGCTCGCCCGTGGTCGGCTGGAGTCTGATCGCCTCCAGCGCCGCGCGGATCGTGCTGTCCTCGGCCAGTGCCGTATCCGGCAGCGAACGGGCCTGGATCCACGCCAAGGCGTCCACGTGCTCTTGCGTCGGCAGTGCCTGGGAGCGAGTGTGCTTGTTGAACACGTACTTGATCAGGGTGTGGTTGAGCACGGCCCGCTCGGGCCTGCCGTCTTCGTCGGTGACCAGGGCAGCGGCCACGGTCGATAGCGAGTCGGCCAGGTTGGCGCGGGCCTTGTCGGCCAGCGCGGGCCACTTGGTGTCGAAGAACGTGATGAAGCGCTGAAGGCAGGTCGCGGCCTTCTCGGCGGCCTCTCGCGCCGCCTTCTCCGCGGCCTCCTTCTCGGCGATCTTCCGATACTCCGACATCGGCAGGCCGGTCTTGATGTGGAACGCCTCTGCCCGGCTGACGGCCTCGGCGAGCTGATCGCGGCGACGCTTGGCCTGGTTGTAGGAGGGGTAGTTCTTACCGCACTCCCGGCCGGCGACCGTCCAGCGGGGCGAGTAGGTGCGCTTGCGTTTCGCTTCAGGCTTGGCCAACTCGGTCTTCGCCGTGCTGACGAACTCCTTGATCGAATCCCATACGCGCACGTCGTACGTGAACTCTTCGTCGTCCAAAAGTCTCTTCCATGAGGTGGATCCGGCAGGGGTTAGACGGTTGTCGCGGCTACTTCTGCTCGCGGGTCTTCAGCCACCGCTCGATCTCGGCGATGCGGAACCGCAGGTCGCCGTTGGGGTACTTGATGTGGACCTTGGGGGCGTCGCCGTTCGCCTTCCAGCGGAAGAACGTGCTGCGCGCCAGCGGCTTGCCGGGCTCGCCCAGCTCCGTCAGCAGCTCGTTGAGGGATATGAGGCCGAACTTGTTGCTCATGACAGGGCGCTTCCTTACAAGGGAAAGGCCCGGCCAGCCCGGCGGGCGGCCGGGCTGGACTGTTGATCGGTGCTCAGGGGGACGGGTTCGGGCTCACCGCGGGATGGGGAACGTCTCGGCGCTCAACCCGCCCTTGGGCAGCTGCACCTTCTGGAGGGTGCGGCGGGACCGGTAGGCGTTCCAGGCGGTGATCACCAGCGCCAGGGCTATCTCGGTCTTGAGCTGGCCGCTGCTGTCGTCGCGCTCGCGGCGGATCCGCTCGCGGAGGGCCAGGACGGGGTGGCCGGCGCGCAGGTCGACGCCGTCGCACAGCCGGTCCAGGAACCAGGTGCCGTCCTCGAAGTCCACGCGGGTCAGCAGCCAGTGGACGAACCCGAGCTGGGAGGCGACCAGGCCGGCGGCGCGGGCGTTGGTGGTGCCGTAGGCTGTGGACTCCCGCATGAACGGGAACTCGGTCAGCGTGTTCTCCAGCTCGGGGCGGGTCGGCTTGTAGCTGCCGGAGTGGCCGCGGTATCCGGCCTCCCACAAGGTGGCGCGGCGCACGATCGAGGACAGGATCGGGGCGTTGGCCTCGCCGTCCATGGTGAGTTGGTCGGCGAACTTCCGGCTGGCGCCGACGTCGATCGTCTTCTGAGCGCTCATCGGCAGGCCGCGCACGATCAGCAGCAGCGCCGGCTCCTTGGCGCGCACGATCGCCATCAGCCGGTGTTGTCCGTCCAGCAGGGTGCCGTCGGCGGCGAACTTGACCGTCTCGCCGTTGAAGTCCCAGGTGTCGGCTTCCAGGTCGCGGGCGTAGGAGTTGACCAGCTGCTCGCGCTTGTTGCGGTTGTGGGTGTTGCCCTCCAGCCAGCGGCTGGCCATCTCGGGGGTGACGACGATCAGTTCGTGCGTGATCCCGGCGGCCATCTTGGCCAGGTCGCGGCGGGATGCGGTCGGCGTCTTCGTGGTGCTCAAGGCGGTGCCTTTCGGAGAAGGGAAAGGCCCGCCCCGCCCGCTGGCGATGCGGGCCGGTAAGGGTGGTGCTTTTGGGGGTCAGGGCGCGCCAGGCGCGCTTCAGGTCAGGTCGTTCGTGTCAGGGCCACTAGGTGCCGTGGCGGCGAGCGGACAGCGCCGTTCACGCCGCCGCAGGCTGCGCGATGGCTGAGCCCGCACGGACGTGGGTCAGCCGCTGGTTGGGGAAGGCGGATACGGCGATGCCAAGGAGCCGGTCGAGTTCCCTCAGCTCCTCGCGGCGGTATCCGGCGGTGAACGCGGCGTCGACCCGGCTGACCGCGGCGCGGGCCGCCTCCAGCGTCGTGCGGCCGGCGGCGGTGAGGCGCAGCGCGGCCGAACGGTCCGGCGGGGTCGCCGGGCGCCTGCTTATCAGGCCCGCCTCTGCCAGCCGCAGCAGCACAGTGGTGGTGCTCTGCTTGCTGACGTTCATCCGTGCCGCCGCCCAGGGCACGGTGATTCCCGGGTCGCGGGACAGGATGTCGAGAAGCTCGAACCCGGCGACGGTCAGTCCGAGGGGATGAAGGGCTTTGCGTTCGGCGGCGTCGATCGCGCGCCGGAGCGTCTGGATGTTGGTGGTCCTGTTGCCTATGCCGGACATTCCGGTGCCTTTCCTTGGGTTCGTCTACTGGGTGGGTGGCGCCGTCGGCGCGGTGGCGGTGACGTGCAGGGCCATCTGCCGTGCGGGCCGGGTGGGGCCGAGCATGAAGGTGACGGCGAGCAGGTGCCGGTGGTCGTCGTCGGGCAGCACGTGTGCGTCCACCAGGCCGTCGATCGCGGCTTTGGCCGACGGGCCCCAGTTGTGCGGGTCCAGCCGCCTGCGGTTGTGCGGGTAGAGCACGACGGTGATCCACGCTTGATACAGGGGCGGGACTTTGCCCGCGCGAGCCAGCGCGGCCGCGGCGACGCGTATCGCGCCGGTGATGGCGCGCTGCCGGGTCCAGTGCGGGCGCTCGTTGGCGTTGAGCAGCACCAGCCCGGCGGGCAGTTCCACGGTGTAGCAGGCATGCCCGACCGCGCGGCACGGCGGGTCGGGCGTCGTGCCGGCCATGCCCGGCGGGACCGGGCAGTCGGCTCCGGGGTTCGTTCCGCTCACCGGTTCCCCTGTCGTCACCGGGTTCCGGAGGGGTTCCCGGCGCCAACAAGCGGGGTCAGCTGGCGGGCGAGGCGGCGCCGGACCAGCTCTATGCCGGAGGGCAGCACGAACAGTGTGAAGTGCGAGCAGTCCCGCCCCTGGTGGGTGATGACGGTCTCGGCCGCCTTGAAGTGGTGGGCGACGGCGGCGTACGCGTCGTACTGGGTCACCCCGCACGGCGCGTGCCGGACGTAGATGAGGTGCTCGGCGATGAGGAAGCCTCGCAGCCAGTGCTCCTTGTGGCCCAACAGGTGCGCCACTTCCCGGATAAGGCGCTCGCCGTTGCCGGCGGCCAGGTACGCGTCGTGGGCTTCGGCTTTCGGCGCCAGTTCGGCGACGGCGGCCTCGGCCAGGGCTGCGCGCTGGGCGGCGGCGATCCGATCGAGCTCGGCCTCCCGTGCCAGGTCGATCAGCTCCAGCCGCGTGAGTTCGCGGCGGGGCTGGGTGGTCTCGGCCTCGTGGGTGCGGACCGCGAAGTAGGTCTGTGCGGCGGCGACCTCCGGTTTGCGCGGGTCGCCGTTCATCGCGATGAGGTAGCAGGCGTATCGGGTCAGGGTGTAGTCGATGCGCGCAGCGCGACCAGGTGTCCAGTTTGTCGCGACTTCGCGGCGCCGGGAAGCGTGCTGGCCTGCATCGACGCCGGAGTTGCTGATCGCGGCGATGGCGCGTTCGATGGCTTCGGCGAATCGTTCCCAGCGCTGGTATCCCAGCAGCGGCATCAGCTCGCGGGCTGACCAGTATTCGGTGCCGTCATCATGGTGGCGGCGTATCGCGTCGAAGGGCGAGTCGGTGCTCGCGGCGGGTATGTGATCAGGCAAGTTGGTCATCGCGCAGTCCTAAGCGGTGGCGGGCAAGTCAGTGGGTTGATCGGTCGGCACGGCGTGGGCGGTCACGCGGAAGTGCAGCGCGGTCTCCTCGGCGATGTCCGCAACCGTGGCGGCCACATCGTCGAAGATCGCCAGCACCCGGTCCGGGCATCCGGCGGCGGCGCACAGCAACCACAGGCCGCCGTCGTTGGCGACTAGCAGCGGGCCCTGGTTCCCGATGCCTGCCATGACGTGCAGCAGGGTGCTGGTGACCGAGGCGGCTGGTCCGCGGTGCTCGATGGTGTCGGTGATCTGGCCGTTGGCGAAGGTGCGGCGCACGCGCAGTGTGAACGTCCCGGTGATGGTGGGCAGCTGGTCGTGCTGGCGGTGCGCCCCGGAGGCCAGCCGGCGCATCAGGCAGTGCCGGTCACCGAAGCATTCGGCGGGGTGTTCGAGGTGGTAGACCCAGTAGCCGGGGTCGAACGGGATCCGGTCTGGCCGCACTGTGTGCCAGGCGCTGACCTGCTCGCGGCAGGTGTGGACCTTCTTCTGCTCCTCGACGTAGGCGCGGATGCCGCCGGCGACGTCCCAGCCGCACAGCGTGCACGTCGTGGAGTAGCGGGTCCTTCCCGGGCACTGTTCGCCGTCCTCGGGTGTTCCGCTCGGCCGTTGGCGGTGGGTGCAGGCGGTGTCGTCGGCGTGCAGAGCCACGATCGGGCTGGTGGTGGTGCGATTCATGCGGTCTTCCATCGTTCGATCAGGGACGGGCAGTGCCGGCTATGGGCAGGCGCCGCAGATACAGGCCGGTGCCGGCGTGGCCGAGGACGAACGTCAGGCCGGTGACCACCTCCTCGGCGGTCATAGCCGTGCGCATGACGGAGGCGTCGCTATACAGGTTGAGCAGGACCGCCCCGAGTTCTGCCGGGTCGCCGCGGAACAGGGCGAGCTGGTAGGTGACGAATGCCTCAGAGACGCGGGCGAAGTGGCCACGGACCCGGGGGTCGGCGCGCCACAGGGCGTCCTCGAAGGCTGCGGCTATTCGGTCCAGGCGGGGATCGGCGGCCATCGCAGGCACCTTTCTTCGAAGAGGGCGGGTCAGCGCTTGGCGGACTTCTTGGTGGCGTCCAGGACGGCGTGGCGGAAGGTGCTGGCGGCGTCGTCAACGGCCGTGGCCAGGCGGGTGGCGAACTGCTCGGCGATGTCGGTGCGGATCGCGGCGTCGACGAGGGTGCGGATGCCGCTGGCGTGCTGCTGCATCTGCACGGTCACGGTGTTCTCGACCTCTTGGCGCAGCGGGCTGGCCCAGGCGGGGCGGTAGCTGCTGTGGTCGCGCTTGTCGAACAGTTCGACCTGGCGGCCGATGACGTCGGTGACCTGCTTGGCGAAGCTGCGCTCGGCTCCGATACCCGCGCCGCGGGGGGTGTGCAGGGCGGCGTGGACGACCGGCTCCAACTTGGCCTGGATCAGCTCGTCGCGGATCTTCGTCATGTCGAAGCGGCTGAAGTGCTTGGCCACCAGGCGCTCGGCGATGCGGTCGGCGATGACGTCGGCCAGCGTGAGCGGTCGGTCCTCCACCGGCTCGCCATCCTCGTCGTATCCGGCGTATTCGTGATCGACGACGGTGTTCAGGTCCAGGTCGGCGACGTTGATGACGATGGGGTAGGCGCCGACGGGTGCACGGTCGCTCACTCGGACTCCTCGGTGATCTCGGCGGCGTTTCGGTGCCCGGCCAGGTGGGTGTTGATCGATGCCAGCAGCGCCGCCTGTGCGATCTGGGCGTGCGCGGAGGCGATGGCCGCGCAGGCGGCTCCCTTACCGGCGGTGTTCGGGTGCTGCGATAGCGCCTCGGCCTTCTCGATCCAGTACCTGGCGCGCGCCAGGTGCGTCGGGTTGCCGGGTATGCGCTGGCCTGTGCGGACGGTCATCGTGGTCCCTCGTGTCGGCCCTGTTCAGGGCATGAAAAAAGGCCCCGGAGTTCGGGGCCTTGCTTGATCTGGAATTGTTGGGGCGAGCCTGCGGCTAGAACGGGGCCTCCTGGCTGCTGCCCCAGCCGGTGGCCGAAGCCGCCCAGGGGTCGCCCTGCTGTCCGCCGCGGGCCTGCTGATACGCCTGCTGTCCCGGCCGGGCCGAGCCGCCTCCATTGCCCCAGCCGCCGCCGTTGGCACCGGCCTTCTCGCGGTCGGCCTTGACGACCTTCGCTGTGGCGTATTTCAGCGACGGGCCGATCTCCTCGACCTCCAGCTCCACGACCGTGCGCTTCTCGCCTTCCTTCGTCTCGTACGACCGCTGGCGCAGCCGGCCGGAGACAACCACCCGCATACCGCGGGTCAGCGACTCGGCGACGTTCTCCGCCGCCTGCCGCCAGATCGAGCAGCGCAGGAACAGCGCGTCGCCGTCCTTCCACTCGTTTGTCTTCGGATCCATCACCCGCGGGGTGGAGGCGACGGTGAAGTTCGCCACTGCCGCGCCACCGGGAGTGAAGCGCAGTTCGGGGTCGTCGGTGAGGTTGCCGACGACGGTGATGACGGTCTCGCCCGCCATAACATTCATCTCCTTGCTGCCGGGCTCATGCCCGGCCTGGGGGGTGGGTGCGGGCAGGGCCGGGAATGCGCTTGCCGACGGCTAGGGCATGACGCCGAGGTCGCGGCGGATGCTGGACACGGTCAGCAGGTGGGCCAGGTTCCACCGGTTCTTCCGGGCACCGGGCGGGCCGACAGTGTCGATGACCGGGATGAAGGCCCCGGCAGCCTCCGCGCGCCGGATCCGGGCGCGCGCGGCCAGCTCGGAGATGCCGAGCAGCAGACCCAACTGCTGAGCGGTGACCAGCCGGTTGCTGGTCGCCGCCTCGCGGATGAACCTGCCGGGGTCGGAACCGGCGCGCGAGAGAGCGCAGACGGGGTGCTGGCACTCCCATCCAGTGCTGCCGCCGAATACCAGGGCAGGGATGAGCGTCCGGGCCGGGATCCGCTCCCACGGCGCCTCCTGGGTGTGCCCTTCCGGGCAGCGCTGCGGCTCGTACCCTTCCAGCCGCGCGAACAGCAACCCGAGAAGGGCACGGTGCCGTAGGAACGTCACAGTCGTGTGTTCGGCGACCTCGGAGGGAATCTGCGTGACCGTCTTCTCCAGGAACGCCGCCCCGGATGTTCGATTGGGGAAGTCAGCGCGCGGCGGTACACCGTCCACCGTCCCCAACGCCCGCTTGTGGATCGCAAGCTCCTGCTGCAAGTCGCGATCGAACTCGTCCAACGCCGAGACCAGTGGGATGGAGATCGGCTCGCTGCCGCCCAGCTTCCCGCTGGAGCTCCCGCCGCCCTCGTCACCGCCGTGCTGCTTTACCCGGCCCTGGGCCACTCGGGGGGCAAGCTCGTCCGCGATCCTCGCGGCCTGCCCGATGAAGCGGTACTCCTCGCCCGCCATGGCCCCTCCCCGATGGTGCGTCCGCCACCGGTCGAACCGAGCCAGCGGAAGTTGAACTTTTGAGCGTGTGCAGCTAACAAATCACAAGCCACTGACAGTCAAATGGCTGGTGGGAGCGGAAAGACCGATCTACCCCGCTGGCCTGAACCTGCCCGGCATGGTATGGCACGGAAGAGTTTGGCCGGACCTGGTTATCCGGGCGTTGGACGCCTCAAGGGGCGGGAGCAGCACGCAGTCGACGTCGTCCTTTCGAACATTTGACCGAGTGCATGGAGTCATCCTTTGCCAGAACGATCGGCGGTGTCAACCAGTGAGCCCGCTAGATCTAGTTAGAAGTCTTATAAGGTGACGATCTTAGCTCTGGCCTGGTGTTTTGCGACGGGAAATTAAGTCGCCGGTTGAACAAGGTTTAACGCAGAAGACCCGGGCAGCGGCGGTGCCGCGGGCCCGGGTCTTCGGGTGGGTGTTCGATTCAGCCGTTGCGCAACAGGACCGCGCTGGCATCGAACAAGTAGTTGCGAGCCTCCTCGCTGATCGAGCCGTTCGCGACAGCGTTGTCGACCATCGACATGTGGACGGTCAACGCGGCGTCCCATCCCCGGTTGAACGCCGGCTCGCTGCCGGCGACCGCCTCGATCATCGCAACCAGCGCCTCAGCATGGGCACGTTGGTCGTCCCCTTGCAGGCCAGTGGCAGCGTAGGCGAGCACGGCGGCCATCGCCCCCAGGAACCCGGCGTGTTCGGCTTCCTGGGTCAGGTCGGCGCCAGCAGCTGAGGCGTTGCGTCGGAGCATTTCGGCGATTCGCTCCCGGTCCTGCTCCGGCGTCACATCGCCGGCGGTGCTCTCGGTCATCGTCGCTCCCTCAAAGCTGTTCCCCCGCGTGATGCAAGGCCCGTGTCACCCGGCGGAGTAGTCGCCGAGCCCCACGGGCCACAGTATTCGTCGGGTCAGACAATAGCTTGTCGCTGAACGAGTCCATGCAGGCCAGATGCTTGTTTGCCAAAGCTTTTAGCAGCAGCCTGTTGTCAATATTGTCACGACTACGGGCGATAGTAACGCGCTTGACGCATCAGCCGACAGGTGCCTTCGGCGGTGATACTACGCGCCGTTGCTATGGGTTTCCGCGTACGGCGACCGGTTCGAACTTGGCGGTCGTCTTGGTGCGGATCTTAGGGGTGCGTACCGCCCGCTGGAACAGGCCGGCACCGCACAGGTCCCCGACGACGGCCAGGCGGCGTGCCAGCGGTGCGAGTTTCCTGACCGACCAGATGCCGCTGCCGACCCCGATGGCGGCCCTGGCGGTGGTCGCACCGTCGCGAACCCCGGCCTCGTAGGCGTCGCCGTAGACAGCGGCCAGGAACCCCGGGGTTCCCTCCGGCGCCCGGTATTCCGACCGCAAGGCCGCGGCAATCAGAGCGATCACCGCGTCGTCGTCGAACACCTTGGTGACGGTGTGCCCCCGGGACAACCTGTAGCGGGTGCCATCGGCACCGTCGACGTACACCGCCTTGCCCTCGACCAGCCCGGTGGTGGCATCAGCGCCGAGCGCGTCCAGTTCGGCGTCCAGCTCCTCCCGGGCGGCATTCGCCGCGTCGGTGAGCGCCTTGGCGCCGTGGTTCAGCATCTCGGCGGCGGCGATCATACGCGGTGTCACCGCCGCCGGGTCCTGCTTGCGCAGCGCGCTGGCGTGCTCGGTGACGGCGAAGGCCAGGGCGTCCTCGGTCCGGGCGTCCGGATCGTTGGATGCGGCCAGCAGCCGGTGCAGCAGCGCGGTGACGGCCGCCCGCGGGTCGGCCGGGACGGCATGGGTCAGGTCATCAGGCATACCGCCTCCGAAGCGTTCGGCATCACCGTTCCGCCGGTCTGAGCTGCGGGATCCACGTGCGCCAGCCACGCCGCCGCGAGCAGCGCGTTGCGCCGAGCGGCACTGGCCGTGGCGGGGATGACCTGATCGATGCTCCAGCCACAGCCGGTGCAGGCCAGGTCATGGGACAGGATCAGCACCGTGCCGACGAGTTCGACCTTGACCCCACCGGGCATCGCAGGGCTGTGCGCGCCCAGGTGCTCGGTATGGTCCGGGCACAGGTCGATGTCGATCCCCGGGCCGTCCGAGCCTGCCGAAGGCTGACCACCGATCGCCGC
The DNA here is from genome assembly GCF_039531695.1 of Catenulispora yoronensis. Lineage (NCBI taxonomy): Bacteria > Bacillati > Actinomycetota > Actinomycetes > Catenulisporales > Catenulisporaceae > Catenulispora > Catenulispora yoronensis. The sequence goes on along the minus strand of NZ_BAAAQN010000006.1, from coordinate 97,128 downwards.
CAGACGCCGCCAAGCGGCCGGGATGTCGTCGGGGACGACGAACGTCTGGACTCCGCATTCGGTGACGTCGCAAGTGAACCGCAGCGTGGCGGTGGCGACGCTCACCGGGATCCCTCCCACGTCACGGCCGTGGCGAACAGCGTCAGGAACGGCGAGCCCTCTGCATCGGCCAGCCCGAGCAGGACAGCGCCGGGCCTGCGGTGCCGGCCGATATAGCCGTTGGGCGCCTCGGCCACGGTCGGCGGGGCGGCGCGCCGAGACTGGTAGGGAACCACCGTAATCTGGGGCATCGGGTTCTCGATTCAAATTGGACAGTTGAACAGGGGAACGGCGCGACGCCCGGACCACGTGGTGTGATCCGGGCGTCGTGGCCAGGGAAGTTCTCAAGCGGCCTGTGGTTCGGACGCCCCGGTGTGGGTCGCGACGGCCTGGTACACGGCCTTGCACTGCTCCAGCAACTCGGCCGCCTCGGCCTGCGGCAGAGCGCCGGAGGCGGCGTGCTGGTGGATCAGGGCATGGATCCGGCCAACGTCCTGAAGGCTGTTCCGCTTGGATGCGGCGCGGGAGAGTATCGCCGTCAGCGCACCGGCCGCCGGGTTCACCGGCGGCGGAGCACCCAGCTCGGCACGGCGCTCGGCCACAGCGATGGCCAGGTCGACGAACATGGCGTTGTTGATGGCGGTGGCGTGGAAGTCCCGGATGATCCGGGACTCGACGCGGTCCACCGCCTCCAAGTGCTTGGCATCGGTCAGCGACTTGCCGAAGTCCTCCACCCCGGGCCGGGACCGCGGCGGCTCTGCCGCCACCTGTTCCAGCGCCGGGATCACCGGCAACGGCGACGGCTGCTGGCCGTCCTCACTTGGCTTGGTGCTCTCGGCGGGCTGACTGGCCTCGCCAGCGTGCTCGGGTGGTTCGGCGTCGCCGGGTTCCGGCGCTCGCAGGGTGCTGATGACAGTCTGGGCCTGCTGCGGGTCCAGGTCGCCGGGTCCGGAGACGGCGGTGCCCAGGATTTCTGACACCAGGCGAAGGCGCGAGGGTCCATCAGCTGGGCCGACGCGGTCCAGCAGGTCCAGGATCTCGCGCACCTGCTCGGCGCTGGCGCGCGGGCTGCCGGGTCCGGCCGGACCGACGCCGCCTTGGCCGGTGCTCTCGGCCGCGGTCAGGGCGAGGGCGTCTACAGGGTCCGGCCTCGGCGCGACGTAGACGCGCGGCTCGGTAGCACCGGCGGCGTCTAGGCCGAGGCGCTGCATCAGATCGTGGGTGGTGAAGTCGGGGATCAGCCGCTTCTCCCCGCGCGGGATCTGAAGGCGCAGCGAACGCACCCCGGAGACCTCGAAGGTGCGGTACTCCGGCATGGTGATCACCACGTCGACCTCGAAAGGGAGGTTTTTCTCGGCCCGAATCTTCCAGTCCTTGTCCTTGGTGGGCTGGCCGGAGGCGTCCACGATGGTCGTGTGCTCCAGGCGGGCGATCAGCAGGACCGGGCCGTCGTGGGCGCGCAGCACGTCGATGAAGTCGCCCCAGCGCTTCTTGGCCACGTTCCACAGATCCATGGTGATCGTGGCTTCGGTGTCTGGATCCTTGCGCCGCCGGTTGGCGATGGCCTGGATCTCGGCGGTGAGCATCTCCCACAGCTGCGTGACGTTGTCCACGACGATGGCGTTCGGCCGGTCGTCGTACCGCAGCTGCTTGGTCGCCGCCCACGCGGCGTACATGATGCCCTTGTAGCTGCCGTCGTGGTCGACGATCTCGTAGTGCGCGCCGGGCACCTCGCCGTAGTGGTTGGCGTCACCCTCGCCGATCTCGATCCAAAACGTGCGGCCGATCAGGTCCGAGCCGGAGAACTCCGCGGCCGTGTAGGACTTGCCGCACTTGTGCACGCCGGCCAGCAGTACCAGCGGCCACGGCGGTTTGCCGGTGGGAAGGCGGGTCTTCAGGAACGGGATCGCGGGGTTGTTCGCCGGCGGACCCGGCGGTGCGGCAACGGACATGGGGTCCTTCCTGAAGGGAAATGCGAACGGCCCGCCGCGCCGGAGGCGTCGACGGACCGCAAGGGAAAGCACGAAGCCCTCGGATCCTCAGGGAATCCGGGGGCTTAGAAGGTGAACAGACAGGTGTGCGGGCTCCGAACGCAGCAGAGCCCCCGGGGATCCTGGCGGACGCCTCGGGGGCTCTGATGGAGGAAGAAGAAGTGGGTTAAGGCGGCCAGCGGCTACACCTCTACCAACTAACGAGAGAGACCCTACGGTCTTCAGAACTGAAGGTCAACGCTTTGGCGGAAATCTCGCCGATGTGACCGTGATCACGTTATACCGGCTGCGACTCACGGTTTGGCAGCGCTGTGTGGACGCTCTCGGCATCGGTCGCTGCGGCTTCAGCCACTAGTGCCGGGGCCAGCTGATTCAACAGGCGAGTCGCTCGGCCGGTCCCAATCCCGAAGGTCCGCACCAACCAGTTCGCTGAGAACGGCCCCTCCGGCCGCAGCCTGCGGGCCTCGGTGAGGATCTCCCCGTCCGTCGGCTTCTCCGGTTCGTCTTCCTCGGACTCCGGAGCGGCCGGTGAGGAGCCAGCTTTACCGGAGAACACCTGTGGCTCACCGTCCTCACCGGTGACGGTTATGACGCTCACCGGTGAGGACGACGGTGAGGCGAGCAGCGGGGAACCGGTCTCACCGGCGAACAGCGGTGAGGCTGGGCCGACCGCTGCTAGGCGCGTCATCGCACCGACGGGCCGGGCAGGTCGGGTATCGGTGAGCCCGGCTTCTCCGCCGGGCTCACCGACCGAACCGTAGTGCTCACCGGTGAGCGCCTCCGGTGAGGGCGGTATCACCGGTGTAGTCAAGGGTGCGATGTGCTGCTCGGCGCGTAGCCGCTGGGCTCTGGATTGCAGCGCCGCCGTGCACATCAGGGTTGCTCCGTCGATCGCGAGAGGACCGAACCAGACGGTGAGGCGGTCGTCGGGGAAGAAGTGCCGATACAGCCCGGACAGATGGTGGTAAGAGGCGTTGGCCACCGGCGCGGCAACCAAGACCATCGATACGCACCGCACCGTGGTCCACAGCCACCCCTGTGACCAGCCCTTCCAGAACATCACCTCGGTCGTGATGAACAGCAGGATCGGCCAGGCCGCCGACAGCAGCAACGCGCCGGGCGGAGGGCTGTAGTGCGCCGGATCCCAAGGTTTGCCGACCGGCCAGGACGGCGGGGCGTTGCGTGGTGGGATGAAGGCGTAGGCCAGGTTCGCGTACAGCGAGTATCCGGCGCCGACGAGCAGGCCGGCGTAGACCCAGAACAGGTTGTGCGAGGACGGCGGTTCGTCCAGGGACGGTGCGGACAGCCGGATCCTCCTCTCTTGGGGACGGAGGAACGGGGCAAGGCAGTGAGGTCACTGGTGAGCCGTGTCGGCGCACCATGCCTCACCGGTGAGGGTTGCCGGTGAGGTGGAACATGATGGTGACCTCACCGGTGAGGGACCCGCGCAGGCACGGCTCACCGGAGGGCGATAGGGCGGTGAGCCGGCTCGGGCGTGCAGCCCTCACCGGTGAGCCCTGCATTGGGGCCGTCATACCGGTGAGGGTGGGGTGGTGATGCCGGGGCTACGGCTGCGGGTTGGCTTCCATCGACTCGACGGAGGAGGCGAGTACTCGAAGGCCCAGGTCGGCGAGTGCCGTGTTGAGAACCTCCGGGTTCTCCAGCAGTAGCTGCGCGTTCCGCTTCGCGGTGTCGACGTCGGCTGAGATCACTGCTGAATCAACCCGAAGTAGTGTGACTACCCGGTTGACCGCGGGAACGCGTTCGCCGCCGTTGCGTTCTAGCCAGTGAGCGGCAGCATCTTCGTCGATCGAGTCGCCCGCAGCGCGCGCCTTCGCCAGCAAGGCGTTGAGATCCCACACGTGAGCGATTGAGCCAAGCTGAAACGACGGAGGGGCCAGTGTTCCCTTGAACTGCCGTGCCCGGTAGGCCGGAACGGTCAGCCCGAGGGCTTGCGCACCTTCCGCCGTTCCGACAGGGACGAACCCCTTTTGTGCGGCGCGCGCCTTCTTCAGGTTCTTCACCACGGACTTGTCGACCGTCCACCCGGCGTTGCGGGCTGCTTCTAGAGCCGTGTCCAGTGTCCAGGTCGGCTTCCCGTTGACGAGTGCCGCTGGTTCCGGAAGCTTCGCCTCAGGAGCGCCGGCTTCCTTAGCGATCCTGCTGAGGTATGCCTTGGTGAGACCGGTGAGAGCGACGAGATCCGGCACGCCGACGAACACGACAGTGTCGATGTCGGTGTCCACGGTCGGCCTCCTGGTCCGGGGTGACGCCGGCGTGAGTGCGGCGTGCTGGAACCATGGTGCCACGCCTGGACCGGGCTGCTATTCCTGCTCCCGGGCCTGCTTGGGCGTCGTGACGTACCTCCAGTTCATACCGAAGGGCTGCCCGGTGTCCTTCTCCCACGTGGTGACCGCCGTGAAGCGGTGTTCGTCGGTGTCGGTGGTGGCGCGCAGGACGTCGACGGCGAAGGTCCAGGCGTTGGTCTCGGTGCGGGCCAGGCTGTTCTCGAAACCGGCCGCGGAGTTGTCCGTTGCGGCTGCGGCGTGGTGTTCGCCATGGGCGTCAGCGGTCTCGGCGAGGTCCGTGAGCAGCAGGGCGATGGTGGCGGCCTGGACGGCGGCGGCGTTGATTCCCGCGATGCGACGGCGCGTTGGCTCGGCGAGTTCCTCGGGCATCGCGACGGTGCGGGTATGGATGAATTGCTGGGCGTGGCGGACCGAGGTGAGCATCTGCTCGCACTGCGTACGCCGCTTTCCGCAGGCCACAGCCACCATGCTGGGCAGTTCCGCGTCCTGGTGGCCGGCGTCGTCCTGGGTGGCGATGGCGGCGATGACTGCGCGGGTCAGGGCAGCGGCTGCGAATACATCCAGGGGGATTCGGGCCGGGCCGATGAGGTCGGCGATGTCGTTCTCAGCCTCTTCGAGCCCGTCCTCTGCGTCCTGTGCTTCCCGAGTCAGCGCTTCCGGGCCGGCGGTCTGGGCCGGACTGGGGGCGTGGTGATTCCACTGGGCGAGCGCCCGGCCAAGGCGCCAGATCGGGCCGTCCGGGTCGGACGTGGCGGTCTGAGCGATGGTGCGGGCGGTCTCCATGGCGACTTCGGTCAGAGCAGGTCCGGTCAGGGCCAGCAGCGGCAGCCGGCCGCGCCTCGGCCGCGCCACGGCGGTGAGCGGTGCGCGTCCCGGCGTCGGCCGGGTTCCCAGCAGCACAGCGCTGGCCATGAGGCGACGCAGCCGTACCAGCGTATCGGCGATTCGTTCGACCCCGGTGAGGTCGGGGTTGATGAGTTCGGTGACAGGGACGGGGCCAGCGCGCAGCAGTCGGCTGTTGCGGTCGAACTCGGCGCAGATCCACACGGTGCGGTCGGCGTGCGTTAGCGTCGTGGTCTCGATGCTGGGCCGGTCAGCCAGATCGGCGAAGGCCCCGCTCAGGGCGGCGTCGTCGATGAGGGTCTCGATGGCGGCGGCCAGGCCAGGTCCGCCGGTCATGACGGTGCCGGTGCTGTCCGGCAGCCCGACGTCGGCGGCGAGGCGTGCCGCGAGGGCGGTGAGGTCGTCGCGGTTCACGGGCGTCCCCCATCCCGGTGTGTGGTGTAAGTGATGTCGGTGAAGGTGGTGTCGGTGTTCTTCACGTGTCCGGGGTCGGCGCCGTGTAGGCCGAAGTACTCGGTCAGCACCTCTGGCGTGACCGGGGTGCCGCGGTCCCACAGACCCGAGTCGTCCAGCATGGCCAGGGCCAGGGTGCCGCGTCCGGTGGAAGTCTCGGTGAAGTCGTAGCCGACGGCGCGGTCCAACAATCCCGGGGCCTGCGGCAGCCCGGCCCGGTATTCGGCGGTCTGGGCATCGGTGGCGGGGGTGGCGGCGTCAATCCAGGGGTCGTCGACGATCTGGGTGTCTACCGTGGTGGCGCGGCCGGCGGCGGCGACGGTCTGGATCCAGTGGTCCAGGCCGCGTTCGTGGACGTTGCCGCGTACCTGCCAGTGCACATCAGCCGAGGACGTGAACGGCTCGACGTCGCCGCCGGTGCCGGCCTGGAGGGCCTTGTGCAGTTCGGCGGCGGTAGCCAGCACCCGGCAGTGACGCTGCACCGCAGCGGTCCACTCCACCACGAACATCGCCTCGGGCTCGGGGGCCGGCGGGGCGGTGGCCGGGCGGATCCACGCGATCGTGGCCGCGCCCGCCGGAAGGTGCGGGTCGGCCCAACCTCCGGTGTGCTGGCGGAGGTATTCGGCCGGGTCGGCGTGGCCGTCGGGGACTTCGACGACCAGTTCACGAGCGCGGGGGACGTTCTCTTCGATGCGGATCTCGTACTTCAACGCATCCTTCGTCTTCTCTATGCGACGGCACCGGTGCGGTCAGGCCGCGATGCTGTCTGGGGCGATGGCCGAAGCGGTGTGGTCGGGGCTGAGCAGATCTCGGCCCGATGAGGCCAGCGGAGCGATGCCTCGGACTGAGGCTTCGGCGGCGTCTGGGGCCAGGGCGTCCAGGAGTTTCCGGGCGTGGCGTGCGTCGATGGCAGCGCTGCGCAGCTTGGCCAGGGCTTGGTCGCGTTCGTGCTTGGCGCGGGCGGCGATGACGGCTGCGGTCTGGATCCGCCAGGTGTGTTGAAGCGGCTGAAGCCAGTTCGAGGCGAGGGCATGGCGGGCCAGCGCGCGGCGGATATCGGAGGTACGTCGGTCGGCGGCGGTGATGACCCAGCTCAGGTCAGGGATCGGGGCGCCGGCCAGGGACTTCAGTCCGGTTGGGCGGTCGCCGAGTTGGAACTTGGACGCCTCAGCTCGGTAGCACGTGAGTGGGTTGATCCGCACCGGGTCGTTGAGCCGGTCCAGGGCGCCGGTGGCGTCGCCGGAGTACAGCCGGCAGCGGTAGGTGCCGGGGTCTTCGGTGTAGTGGATGTCGTGGGGGTCTTCGCGGGTCAGCCACACCACGCCGGTGATGTGCGGGCCGCGCAGCACCCAGCGCACGGTGCCGCGGGTGAGGTCTACAGCCTCGGCGAGGATCCGCAGGCTTCCGCCGAGCTCCAGCGGCAGCACGGCGACCGGCGCCGGATCGGGAACGGGGGTCATCGGGAGTGGGTTCTCCTTGTCTCGCGTGCGCGGGCACGCCGTCGCCTGGTCCGGGCATGCCGGCGCGCCGACGGCTGTGACCGACTGTGAGGGGCGGTGGCGGAAGTGCGCAGGCGCGCGGCGGCGCGGGCGAGGGCCAGCAGTTCGACGCGGGTCAGATTATTGATGGTTAGGGAGCTACGGCAGTCGTGTTGGTAGGCATCCAGGCGGAACTCCACGCTGATGCCGCCCCCGCTGCCCCACGATGCGGCTTCCTCCCGGCGGCTACTTCCCGGGTCGCGCCAGTGCAGGTTCGCGAACAGGTCCTTGACGGCGGCGAACACAGCATCGTCCACGGCGGCCGCCGCGCTGATCCACGCTGCGGCGGCGTCCAGGATCCGGTTGTTCTCGGCCACGGTGGGCAGCAGACGGCGGCGGATCTCACCAGCCATGCGCGCCGGGCCCTTGGCAGCGGAGAACCTGATGCGCGCGTGCCGGTACCCGGCGACGTCCCACGCCCGGGTGCGGCCCAGGTCCTGCTCGTGGATGCCCAGGGCCTCGATCCGATGCTCGCCGACGCGCAACTGGACGATGTCGCCGGCCGGGCCCAGCAACTCGAACCAGCCGTGAAACCCCACGCCCGAGGGTCGAGCCTCCCACCCGTCGAGTTCGTAGGCGATGGCTGCGGCGACGTGTGCCGCGAGCTGCCTGGTCACGGGCGCACCGCCTTAGCCTGCGCGCTGCGACGGGTAGCGCGGCGGCGGGCGTGGCGACGCGGCCCGGTGCCACGCCGGTGTCCCGGACGCCGGGAAGGAACACGGCCCTCGACGACGTCGATGAGGGCGCACGCCACCTCCAGCGGCACCTGCCGGAGGTCCAGGTGGACGGTGTCACCGGAGTTGTCCAGGCTCGCGCGGTTGTGGGAGCCGTGCCGGTCGGTCCAGTAGGTATGGAACCGGCAGTCGTTCACATCCCGGTCGCGGTGCCCGCTTGCCGGCAGATGGGTCTGAAGGCGCGCGGCGGCGGCACCGAAGTGCTCGCGCCGTGCCAGCTCGACGGCGATGCCTGCGCGCTCGACGATCAGGGCGTGGGCGTAGGGCGGAAAGAGCCTGCGCCTCAGGTCCGCAGCGATGGCTTCGGGGTCACGGGTAGCGGTGAACCCGATCCGGGCCTTGTCGCTGTCCCGCCACCACCGCCCGGCCAGGGTCGGGGTGAGTCCGGTAGCCGTGGCCTTATGCCGGCCAGGGGCGACCTCGATGCTGATCCGCCAGTCGTCGTCGGGGCACACCAGTTCGGTGCGCCAGTAGGTGTGGTTGGTGCGGTCGTGTTCCCACGGTGGGCCGAGGGCTTCGGCGATGTCGTCGGCCAGGGCGAGTAGGCCCTCCTTGGACAGGCGGCCGTCGTCATTGAAGCGCACAGCGCCTCCAGGGGTCGGGGCATTGGGCGGGCGGTCGCAGCGACACCACCCGGTGCAGCGCGCACAGGTGCAGTCGTGAATACACACCTCGCAGGTGTGCTCATCGCACGCAACACCGTGGATCAGATGGGTGCGGTAGGACTCGGGAGCGTGGATCCGGCCGTCGGCGGCGCTGATCGTGGACGAGAGGCGAGGGTGCCAGTGCAGCGGGCGGGCCTTCGCCTCCGCCTTGGCAGCGGACGCGTCGGCTGCGGCCGGGTCCAGCCCGAGCCACCCGAGCAGGACCGGGAGGTTCTTGTCCGGGCCGTACCGCAGGTAGGTGCCGTCGCATGAGTCCGCGCCGTAGGACTCTGCGATGTTCATGCGGCGGCGGGAGTTGACCCTCCCGACGTGCACCGCCTTGCCTCGGGCCTTCGCCTCGGCCGCCAAGGCGCGGGCGTGCTCGCCCTCTTTGAACTGGTCTGACCCAGCGATGAACAAGGTGTCGAATTCGTCCCACGGGATCATGCCGGGGGCTTCGGATCCGTCCTGGGCGCAGAACGCGGCCGGGATGTCCAGGGTGCGGATCATCGCCAGCCACTTCAACGAGCAGGCCAAGGTAGCGGCCGCGTCGAAAGGCACGTCAGGGGCGACGGCAAACAGGCACTTGTCGCTACCATAGGCACGGACCTTGGCACATAGCCAAGCAAACCAGCTGATATCACCTACATAGTGACGCCCGAATTTTCCGTTATCGGCGGCCCACCATGACCCCTCGGGGATGCGGTTGCCTTGGGTGGGGGTGGTCATGCAGCCGATCAGCCCAGCCGACATCGCCTTCCGCACAGCCGGGCTGGACGGGGTGGACAGATACTGCACGCCCGACCCCCGCCTCAGTCCTCGGGTGCCGGCCGGAACATGTCCGCGGCGGTAACCGGCGCAGCCTGCCCGGCATCACGCTCGGCAACGGCGGCGGCGATCAGGTCCAGCAGCTTGGCGGCCTTGGCCTCGGCCTGCGCCCGCAGGGACGCCGGGCAGCGGGTGTCGATGCTGTAGGTGCGCTCGCGCACATCGAGGCGGATCCGGGTGCGCACCGTGACCTGGCGGCGGATCTCCAGGTTCAGGTCTGCGGTGAGGAACCCCAGGAAATCCGGATCCGGGCGAACGGTCACGTACTCGTGGCCCCAGGCCACGAACTGGCTGTCGGGGGCGACGCGCATGCTGGCCGGTTCCAGGTGCCTGCCGTTCGGTGGGCGGCGCCAGAACGGCCAGGTGCCGGGGCCGTAGGCGATGGCGTAGTCGTCCACGATGTACGACCACTGATCCGGCAGCGGCGGCCCGGGATAGTAGTTGAAGCGGGCGCCGGGCGGGTCGTCTGGGCGAAGCGTCATGCTCAGCGGGGATTCCTTCCGCGAAGGCGGGATGACTCGGTGAAGTTAGGTCCGGGCGGGTCGGTCAGGCGGCCAGGTCGAAGACGCGGCGGCCAGGGGTGTGGACGGCGTCTTGGATGGTCTCGCCGATCCAGCGGGCCATGTTCGGCGGGACCGCGTTGCCGATCTGCAAGGTGCGTTCCTCGCGCTTGTCGCCGTGCACGATGTAGTCCGGGCGGAAACACTGTGCGAGCTTCTGTTCGTGGTCGGTGATGACGCGGTAGGTCAGATCCCCGACGTCCAGCGGCTCACCCGGGCTCCACCCGGGCGGGGGCAGAACGATCCCGTGGTGGTTGCCTTGGGCGGAGATGCCGGAGAACGGCTCCCACCCAGACGCGCCGTCACAGTGGTTGCGCCACTCGATCACGGCCACGCGCTGGGCGCCGTTCGGGCGCAGGCGGCGGGTGCCAGTACGTCGGGTGTTGTCGGCCTGGAGGTAGTCGATGCAGGCGGCAAGCCGGGCCAGGGTGTACGGCTTGGGCGGGCGTCCAGCAGCGGTCTTCTCGGCGATCGTGGTGCCGCGGTCGGTGAAGTCGATGATCGAGGCGGCCGGGCGGGTGTGCGGTTCGGTGACCGCGCCGCATGCCGGGCAGCGGTAGTCGTACTGCCGGTTCCACTTGCCCACGACCGGGCGACCGGTGCGCGCCGCACGGACAGAGGCGGCCTTGCGCCACACCTGCATGCCGCGCACCGTTCCGCATCCGGGGCAGTGCGAGCGGGGCCGAAGCGTCAGGTCGGGCTCGGGCATGTCCACACGCGAAAGGACGATGATCACCCGGTCGCGGTGCTGCGGGGCGAGGTTGGCGACGTGGTCGCCGATGTGCGCCGCTGAGGCAGAGACGACCTGCATCCGATAGCCCATCAGAGGCCAGATACCGGCCCAGCCGGGGAAGACTTCCCAGTCCGATACGAACTCGGTCACGTTCTCGATGACGATGTAGGGGAACCTGAACACCTCGGCGGCCCGGACGATGTCGAAGGCAGTCGCCCGGGTGCGGCCGAACCGGCCCGCGCCTATCGGCCGTCCTGCCGCATCCACGGCCAGCGGGCCGGTGTGGCGTTTGCGTCGCCCGGCCGGGGCGATCTCGGTGCAGATCACCGACGCCCACAACACGTCGGTCTCCGGCAGGGTGCGCATGTCCAGCTGCGACACATCGGCGCAGTGGTGCGCCACCTGCGGGAAGTTCGCCCGGTGCGACGAGATCGCCACGGGCAGGTGGTTGAGCGCGTAGACCGGGGCCAGGCCGGCCAGGCGGAAGCCTTCGGTGTCGCCGCCGATCCCGCACAGCAGGTGCGTTGAGGTCAGGCTCACGGGACCTCGTCTCGCCTGCCGTCGGTGTCGTCGTGTCGGCCGAGGTGCCGGTGCAGCACGGTGAGGATGTGCCGTGCGGCCTCGCGTGCCGGCACGGGGCCGCGCGGGGTCGGGATGAGTTCGCTGACGTCTACGGTAATCTGCTGGCCGTCGCCGCAGAACAGGCGGCAGCCCGCACGGTTCTGCGAGATGTCCCAGTCCTCGGCGGGCAACAATCCTTCCTCGATGGCGGTGGTCACGATCAGGTCGATGTGCCGGGGCCCGACGGTGATGTGGCCGAGCGGGTTGAGCCCGGCCAAGGCCAGCAGCCGCTCCAAGGCGTTGCCGGTCAGGCCCGGCAGCTCGGGTGCGTACCTGGCGGCGCGGTCGTGCCCGTCCAGCACGTTGCGGGTCCGGCACACGCGGTGGATCAGCTGCTTCTGGTCCTGACTGAGCAGGTCTTCCCAAAGGTCGGGGTCGGTGTTGTCGGCGATGTGGGCCAGGACGCGCACGATCTGTGGGAGGTCGGCGAGCGTCAGATCGCCGAGTTCGGGTCCGGCGGGGTCCGCGGCGGGCCCGCCCGTCTGCGGCGTCCGTGGCAGGTGTGCGCGTACCTCGATTTCGACGCGCTGTTCCAGCGGGTGTGCGTCCAGGTCGATGCCGTCGGCGTCGGCGCCGTTCCAGCCGTCGCGGTCGTCCTCGGCGACCAGGTCCCACAGGTCCTCTTCACGGTCGTACAGGTAGCGCTCGTACTCCGCGGCTGTGTCGAATCCGGTGAGGTCGCCGGGGAAGTCGGCCGGAGTGAGCTCGGCATCGTGTTCGATCTCGACGCCGCCCTCCAGGGTCTCGATGAACCTGACGGTGGCGGTCAGCGGGAGGGCCTGCCTGCCTGGCAGGCGCAGCTGGAGGCCGGTGATGCTTGCTGAGGCGTACTCGTGGCCGTCGCGCGCCTCGGTGTCGCCGAAGGTGGCCAGGGCCACTGGCTCGCCCGCCGAGCTGATCCGGCCGTCGGCGCCTTCGTGCCCAGGGGTGACGGTGTCGAACAGATTGTGCAGGCCGTCGATCCTGACCTCGGTGATGTCCTGGCCGTCGGCGGTGGACATCCCCGCGGCGATGAGCGCGGCCGGCAGGGTGTAGAAGACGGTAGCCGTCTGGGCGTTGTGCCGGACGAGCTCATACAGCTTGCCCAGGGGCAGCGCGGCGTGGTCGATCGTGACGTCGATCAAGAAGGGGGTCTCCATCCCAAAGGGTGGTCAGGCCGCGAGTGCGGCCGGGGACAGGTCGCGGTGCAGAAGCGCGATCACCTCGGCGGTGGGGATCGACCAGCCGATGACCTCGCCCTCGTCGTATTCGACGCTGCTGTACCGGACCACCAGCCAGTGCGCCGCTGGATCGAGGTCGGGGTCTTCGGTAGCGGTGATCCCGAAGTAGTAGTCGTGACCGGTGGGGACGTTGACGAGCATGCAGAACCCGCCAGTCTGATCGACGCCGAACCCGATCCCGGCCTCCCGAAGCGCCTCGCAGATCGGGTCCAGGCCCTGAGCCGTGGCGGCGCGGCGGCACGCTTCGCTGTAGGTGATCGGCGGTTCGGCTGGGATGTGCACGGCCAACCAGGCATCAAGAGCTGCCTGCCGCTGCCCGTCCTCGACGGTTGCGGGCAGGTGCCCGGCAGCGAAGCGGGCGTGCTCCACCACGGCCGAATCCACGTGCTGAGCGCCCAAGACGTTGGCGAGCGCCCGCGCAGCGGGGTAGCACCGCACCGCCCGGCGGATCGCCAGCATCGCGCGCAGCCGCAGCGGCAGCGGCCAGTCGTGCAGCGTCGCCACCTGATCAGCCGTCCACGTCAGCGCTGCGAACGCCGAGTGCGGGTTGTCGTCCAAGCCGGCCGGCACGTCCAGGGTGTACACCTGCGGGTCACCGCCGAAGGTGTAGGTGTGGGCGGCCTCGCCGGGGCGGCGGACGGTGAGTACATGCACCGGAGGCGGTGTGGTGAGCTTGTTCAGGGCTGCGGCGGCCGATGCGGTGCGGGCGGCCATGAACTCCAAAACCTCCCGCACCTGGGTGGCGGTGTCGGTGGCCTCGGCCTCGGCCATCTTGTCGTCGTTGAAGTCGGCGGCTTCGATGAACAGGGTCTGTACATCGGCCATCGCCATCACATCCGGCAGCCGGATCCAGCCACCCTCGCTGGATTCGGGCTCCCCGTCCATGACGAACCACACCTGCCCGGGAAGCAGCCCGGTGTTCTGGGCGGCGTCGAAGAACCCGTGAAGGTCCCCGCCGTCATCGATCCGCAACCGGTCGCCATCGGCCAGGTCCAGGTGCTTCATCAGCGCCGAGATGTGCGCGCTGGTGTAGGTGGGGACGGCCCCGGTCAGGCACAGCTCGCCGATTGGCTCGGCGGCCACGACCGGCAGTTCGGGGCGGCCGGGGGCCGGCGGCCCAATCGGGGACCACTGGGCCTCGGTCAGTACGGCGATGAGCATGCCGTCCTTGTGCACGGACAGCGACCGGTCGGTGAGGTCGAAGAGGTAGGCGTAGTCGTAGCCGTACACGTCCTCACCGGTGGCGGTCATGTCGATGTCGTCCTCGGTGCGGGCGACGCCGACCCCCGGCACGTCCAGGAATCCCGGCCTGTCGGCCGCGAACTTCGCGGCGTACGCGGGGTCGGCGGTGAGCAGGGACCAGCCTGCTGTGTGCTTGAGCAGAACGGTGCGCATCTGGTGCAGGTCGCGGAAGAAGGCTCGGTGGTGAATGTCAGCCAGGACCGGCAGTATCGCGGCCGGGGAGCCGTCGGAGTGTACGTACATGCTGGTGGTGGAGGACCCATCGCGGAAGGCGACGACAGCGCAGGTACTCACAGAACTCCCGTAGAAGAGGGGTGGCGGGGATGGCGAAGGCCGCCCACGCTCGGACGGCCCGTTTGCCGAAACGCTGTACAACTGGCGGGTTCAGGCGGCCAGGGACACGGTGATCTCCGATTCGGAGTCCGTGCAGCGGGAGTCGTCGAACCCGTCCCACCCGGCATCGCGGGCCGCGTCTTCGTCGGCGGCCTCCACTGTGAACTCGTAGTCCCGGTGCTCGCTGATCCGCACCGTCCACAGCCTCAACCCGTCGTCGTCCTCGTCGCCGCCGTCCGGGGCCTCCGGGGCGGGGGCGGGAGCTGGGGCGGTTGCGAAACTGCCCAGACTTGTGGCGCCGGGGTCGGCCGGTGCCGGCGTGTGGCGGCGGCGGTAGCGGCGGGCGCTCTTGCCTAGCACCGCCCCGACCGGGAATCGGCCTGCGACCGTCAACACCTGCCCGGCCAGCACGGCGGCCTGGTCCTCGTCGACGCCTTCGGCCTTGGCCAGCAGCCGGTTCAGCTCGGCGATGGTGATCGGGACGTCGGCGACGGCGAAGGTGGTGGTGCGGCGGCCGGACTCGGCACCGACCAAGGACTCCAGGCAACCGCAGGCATGCCCAGGCTTCGGTTCCGCGCACGCCCCCTGGTAGACGATCTCTGCGGGCAGAGTGTGGCAGAAATCGTAGGTCTGCTGCCCCTGACCGGAGGCGGTGGCAACCAGCAGCCGCAACACCGACGGCTCGGCCATCTCCGGCTCGGATCGGACGTCGAGCGGGCGGGTTTCAGCGTGGAAGTGGGTGAGCCCTGTATCCAGCAGCAGATGCGGGTCCATTGTCTGGTCGTCGTGGGCGTAGCGGAGCAGGTCGGCGATCATGTCGGAGATGTGCTGTCCCCAATCCGGCGTGGACAGCTCCTCGATGCCGTCGAAGGTCTGGTAGTGCTCGATGAGGGCTTCGGCGCGACGTACCGCAGCGGGGATAGCGTTCAGCAGGGGCCAGCCGTCGGCGGCGTCCCACTCGAACCGCATCCGATAGCCGTGCGGATCCACGCCGAGCACCTCGATCAGTGCATCGCGCAGTCTGCCGACGGTGCCGTAGGCGGCCACGGCCGCTTCGGTGCCGATGTCCTGGATCTGGTAGCGGTAGCAGTCCGCGGCCTTCAACAGTGCCCATGGGTCCACGTCGAGGGGGCGGTGGAAATAGGGCGGGGCTTCCTCGTCGGTGCCGGTGCTGCGGTTGGCGGCTGTGTAGTTGGCGTCGACCAGCACCTGGCCGACGTCGTCCGGCTCCACGCCGTTCGCTAGGTCGCGGTCGCAGATGGCGGTGGTCAGGGCACGGATATGGCCTGTACCCAGGATGAAGGCGATGGTGTGGGCTCCCTCCATGAGCGGACGGCCCGGGGAAAGGGCACGTCGGGCCCGCAACTGCATCACGTGCAGCACGGACTTCCGCGCCGGGACCGCCGGGGCCTCGGATAACCCGGTGTCGATGTCGGCCACGGTCAGGCCGAAGTCCCGAGCCACCTCCAGCAGATGGTTCTCGGCGGCCAGGACGGTGAGCATCCGGGCCTGCTCGGCGGCCGGTCGCATGTCGTTCCACGCCTGCCCGGGGCTGTCGTCGGGCCAGTGCGGCGGGCCGGGATACGACTGCTCCGGCACGAACACGACGTCGGGGCGGATTGCCGGGTCGTACCCGAGGCGCCACACGGGGCCGTGGCCGGTGTCGGTGCGGATCTCGACGGCGCGCAGGTCATGGCTGGCGGCGTGATATTCCAACGCCAGAGTCCGGGCGGAGTGCTCATGGTCGGCGTGCAGCACGTAGGTGTAACCGGCTTCGCCGTCGTGGCGTTCGGGACCAGCAACGGTCACCGTGAACACCGGCGTCTCCACCATGGTGTCCGGTGCGGGCAGGACGAGGCAGTCAGCCATCGGCGGCTCCCGGCGGTGTGGCCAGGATGCGCCCGATGATGGCCAGGACTTCGGCGCTGCTGTTGAACGGGTTGAACAGCAGGCGTGCGGTGGCGGTGTCGATGCCGAGCAGCCGCTGCGCCGCCAGGGAAATACGCTCACTGTCGGGCAGCGATTCAGGGCGCACCACAGCGCTGGTGAGCACGTGGCGGCGTCGGGCGTGCTGGGCACGGTAGCGGGGCGTTCGCCAGTCGAAGCGGCCGCCGGCCAGCACGATCGCCCAGCCTCCCGCGCAGTGCGTGGTGAACGATGCCGTCCCAGTCTTGATGCGCGCCGCCCAGAACTGGTTGTCGTGCAGGTCGGGGCTGGTGCGTATCTGGTCGGCGACGGAGGTCAGAAGGATGCGGTTGGTCATCGGGGCTCCCGTGCGTCAGAGGGGTGTTGTTGGAAGGCGTTGTACGGGGCGCAGTGCGGGCCGCAGGTGGGCTCGGCCGTTTGGGCCCAGGTGAGGAACGCCCCGGTCTCGGTGATGATCTGGTTCATGTTCTGGGTGCCGCGTTCCTCAAGCCAGTCCGCGGACTCGGCGTCGACACCGGCCCGCAGCATCGCGATGGTGCCCCGGGCGTCGCACTGCTCCTGGCGGGCGGCGGCCACCGCCCGACCCAAGCACCCGGTGTCGAGGTCTGCCATGAACTGCGCCGCCTGCTCGTCGTTCACGCCAGCTCCGGTGTGCTGGTGGAGGCGACGGGCTCGGTGGGCTGCTGCGCATCGGTGGCAGGGCTGTCGGGCTGCTCGGGCCCAGTCGGCTCCGGCTCAGGATTGGCTGCCGCCTGCCCGGGGACGCGCAGCGGCATCATCAGGTAGCGGTAGCCATCGTAGTCGTCGCCGGTGTGGTGGTGTCCGGTCAGCACGGCCGGCTTCGAAGCGGTGGTGAAGCCGAAGCGGACGAAGCCGGTGCCCAGGGTCTTCAGCCCGTCGATGAGGAAGCTGGGATTGAACGAGGTCACCAGCGGTACCGGGCCCGACCAGGCGGCCGGCACCGTTTCACTGGCCTGCGCTTCGTCTCCGGCTCCGGCCTCCACCAGGACCGTGGTGCCCTCGAAGCTCATCCGGATCGGTGAGGCGCGGTTGGCGACCAGGCCGACCCGTTCGACAGCGGCCAGCAGCGCCTTGGTATCGGCCACTGCACCGCTGTTCTGCTCCGGGAACAGCGACCGGTACCTCAGGAACTCGCCCCGAAGGCACCGGGTGAGGGTGTGCTGCTCCCGGAAGGACAGCCCGACCAGACCGGCCCGGCGTTCAGCGGCCAGACGCGCCTTGGTGCGCCGGTTGGCGATGTCCTGGGCCTTGATGTAGTCCGGGTGGCCGTCCCAGTACCTGGTCTTCAGATCCTCCAGGACCTGGCGCGCCTCGGCTTCGGCGGTGACCTCGTCGGCCGCGTCGGGCTGCCAGGTCAACCGGATGTCACCGACGGCCTTGGACCAGCGGGCGGCCACAGCCTTCAGGGCCTTGGCGGGCAGCAGCGCCGTCCACAGCTCGGCCTCGACGTCGTCGGGGGTCCAGGCCAGGTCGGCGGTGGCCAGTCGGAACCGGTCGGTTCCGGCCAGCGTCAGGGTTTTGCCGTCGCCGGTGATGAGGATGCCGGTCAGCATCGGGATCGTGTCGTCCCGGGCCGCCGCGACCAGGACCCGCTTGATCGCCGCCACCATGGCGGGGGCGTCGACCCAGCCACCGCCGGTCGGGGTGGCGGGCAGGGGCGGGTAGTCCTCGACCGGCAGTGTCTGAAGGGTGTAGCGGGTGAGCCCGGCGTGCACGACCAGCTTGGAGCCCTCAGCGGCCAGGGTGACCCGGTCTGCGTCCAGCTTTTTCAGCAGGTCGCGCAGCAGCTTGCCGTGAACCAGCAGCCTGCCCGGCACGGTTACCTCGGCCCGGACCCGGTCGCGGGTCGCCAGGTCGTAGTCCCACGCAGACAGGGTCAGGTGCTGGCCGTCGGCATCCAGCACGATCCCGGCCAGCACCGGCGCGACCGGCCTGGCCGGCAAGGAGGCGGCCACACCGTTGGCGGCTTCCAGCAGGGCTTTGCGATCGACGGTGGCGGTGAACCGGGGCCGGGAAACAGTGACGCCCGCCGCCTGGTCGGCTGCGGGCGTGGGAACGTCGAGGATCGTGGTCAAGCGGGTCCTCCGTATCGGCGGGTTTCGGGGGTGCGGGCTGGGTTTAGGCGGCGATGGCGTACAGGCGCTGCTGCCCGATCGGCCGGTCCAGCACGGCGGTGAGCAGCTTGATGGTTCCGGCGTCCAGGTTGTCGACTTCGCCGTTGACGGCGCGCAGCATGTTCCGTTCGGCCCGGGTGGTGCCGCGCACGCCCTGGGAGTGATGGGCCCAGGTGTTGACGGCCTGCACCACGCCCCAGCCGGTCCCGGACCACGGGGAGACCCGCGGGTCGGCCTTCCACAACTGGGTGATCTGCTCCCGCTTGGTCTCGGCCCGGGTGATGGTGCCCTTGTGCGCGTCGGCCTCCGGCAGCGGCGCCCAGGCGTCGACGAACTTCGACCACTCCTTCGGGCTGACGTCGGTGCGGATCAGCTCCTGCACCTCGGCCTCGAAGTCGGAGGCGGCGGCGATCACCAGATCCAGGGCCTGCCGGGCCTCGGAGATCCGGCCCAGGCTGTTGCGGGAGTGCTTGACCTTGATCTGGTGCCCGGTCTCGGCCAGCCCTGCCGCCATCGTGTTGTCGCAGACGATATTGGTGACGGTCCGCTTGTACGTGGTGGCCAGCGAGCCGTCGAAAGAGGTGGCCGCCAGCAGATTGGGCCGGTACTCCACGCCGGCCTCGGAGATGACGAACGTGTCCGGGACCTCGACCTGCACCCAGGCGACTGCGCCGCCCTTGAGCAGCCCGGCCGAGCCCACGCCCAGTTCAGAGTCGTCCAGCATGGTCTGCACGTTCCCGACAAGCCAGGGCCGGTACTGGTGGCCCTTGTAGCCGTCCTTGAACACCCCCAGGGCGGATTTGGTGTCGGGTCGGATGAACACCTGGCGGCTTGGGTCTTCGATGATTTCGCCGGTTCCGGGATGCTTGAACTGCACCAGCCACGGCTCGGCCTCCCAGTGGAACAGGCGGCGCAGGATGTCTGCGACCGGCACCGCGCCGGGATAGTGGTTGGACTCCCCGCCCTGGTGCTCCTCCCGGTAGTGCCAGGCGTGGCCGCGCTTGTCGGTGAACCCGATCAGCGTGTTGGTGTTCAGGTGCTCAAGGGTTTCCTTCGACACGGGGCAGACTCCTTCAACAGTGCGGGAACACAGCTCGGTTCAGGGCTTGCGGTTCGGGGCGGTAGCGGCCAAAGCGGCCCGGGATGCCTCAAGTTCGGCGAGTATCCGCTTGTAGCGGGCGGCGAAGCGTTCGTCTCGGGTGTGGGCACGGGACAGCACGTGCACCTCGCCAGGGGTGTGCACCAGCAGCAGACGGCTGGCCGGATCGGCGGGAAGGGCGAGCACCAGGCAGGCGTCCGGGTCGGCATCATGCAGCACCGACGCCAACGCCCACGGGGTCAAGGCGATCTCCACCATGCCGCCGGTCACGTCGTATTCGCCGGGCAGGCTTCCGGGGTGGGCGTCGTCGATCTGCCTGATCTTCTTGTCGGTGTAGTGCCGCAACGTCGGAGCCTGCACGGTGACGGTGATGCTGTACCGGGACAGGCGCAGGGAGATCAGGGCCACGTCCGGTTTCGCGATCCGGCCAGAGGACTTGCGGTACACCTCGGTCGCCTCGGCGTCGATCCGCTTGACCCAGGCACACGCCTTGCCCCACAGCTCGGCCAGGTCCCCGGCGCGGACCGCGAACCGTGAACCCAGGGCGGGGAGCAGGGATCCGTAGTCCGGATGTGTGCCCCCGGGATGCCAGACCCGCACCCGGTGCGGACCTGCCGACAGCGTCAGCAGACAGGAGTCCGCGCCGACGCTCACAGCTCCCGCCCGGGTCATCTTGGCGGCGGCCACCGCAGCAGCGCCGGGCACGAACGCCCGCACCGGATCATCCAGCCCGACCAGCGGCAACACGTCGGCCGCGATGCTGGTCTGCGCCAGGCGGAACCGATCGGTGCCGGTGACGGTGAGGACGTCGGGATGCAGCGCGAACCACAGATCCCTGATGTAGGTCTTGTCCGCGCCCGGGTCGGCAAGCCGGTCGGCGGTGGCCACGGCACGGGCGAGGCGGCGGATCGGGACCGCCAGCATCGGGCGGGGGTCTTCGGTGTCCTCCGCCGGGACGGGCCACATCGGTTCCAGGCTGGTGCCGCCGAGCTCTACTCGTCCGGCGGGGACGTCGACCAGCAGCGGCGCGGCCCGGTCCTTCCGGGCGGCGGCCCGCAACGCGCTCAGCGTGAGTGCGACCCGTCCTGGGGTTGTGACTGTGGCCGGCATGACGGATGTCGCCTGCACCGGCGTCGTGCCGATCGACGTGGTCACCGACAGCTCCACCGTGTCGGGCCCGGCGGACAGGGTGATGCTGTCGGTGCTGTCGCCGATCCGCACCAAGTGCGTCAGCGCCGACTTCAGCTCTGCGGCCTCGACCTTGAAGCATGCGGATCCGGAACGCGGCGCGCCCTCCGCCGGAGCGATGATGCGTCCGGTGACCGGGTCCAGACCGGTCTCCGTCGGCAGCCCGGCGGCGTCGTTCACGTTCATCAGACACACCGTGCAGGTGGCCGGGCCGTGCTCGGGAAACCACACCGGTTCGGCCAACTCCGGATGCATCCTGGCGTATGCGGCCTGAACGGCCCGCCCGTCCACCATGAGCCGGTGCTGCCAGAACTCGCCGTCGTCTCGGCCGTCGTACTCGGCGTAGTGCTCTGCCCAGCGCGGCGCGATGCGGTGGAACGCGGCCGCCGTGTAGGCGCTGCCGGTGACCGGGTCGATCTCGAACGCCTGCGCGCCACTGGCCAGGGAGATGGCGCAGCGCAACACCGCCCGCTCCTCCTCGGAGGCGGCGGTGACGATCTGCCACCCCAGGCTGCGGCACACGCGATCGGTCTCGGCGTCCTCCTCCTGCTCGGCCGAGCCCGCTTCGTGGTCGTCATTCACCGGTGCCGCCGGGGTAGTAAGCGACCGGCCCCTGCACCGTCTGCACCACCGTCCCGTCCGCCAGGCGGTAGAACACGGTCACGTTGTAGAACCCAGGGGCGGGCCGCCAGGCATCCATGGCGTCGCAGAAGCCGCGGCCGTCGAAGTACTCCGGATGTCGGCCAGCCTCGGTGGCGTTCGCACCCGGCACGGGAACGGCCCGGCCGCGCTCGACCCGGTTGAGCTGCACCGTGCACGAGCGCACCCGACCCGAGGAAGGGTCGATCTGCTCGTCCGGCCCGAAGCCGGTGAGCGCCTCCCCACCGAAGCTTCCATCCGGCAGCAACCCGTCGCACGCATCAGACAGGACACCCCCGGTCCGGTAGGCACCGACGTGGGCCGAGCGGCACGAGTACGGGTTCGCGTCGGAGGAGGCGGCGGCCGGGACCGGGCAGCCGCCCACGGTCGTGGCGGCCGTCAGCAGCAGCGCGTGAACTGTTCGAAGGAGTCTCAACCCAGCCACCCCCGCCGCCACAGCGCCGAGCCGAGCAGGTAAGCCACGGACACGCCCCCGGCGGCCAGCACCCGGTTGTCCCCGTGCAGCAGGCACAACGACCACCAGCCGAAGTAGGCGGCGTAGACGGCCGCGACCCCGAGCAGGACGTTGCCGACGATGCCATGCCGGTGACGGTCACGCCGCCTGCCCCTGATTCGGGCAACGGCGGCCCGCACCGACACCGGGGCCTGGGCTACGTCGGTTTCGGCAGACTGGGTGGCGTCGGCCATCAGGATGCCACCCCCAGGCACAGCGCCACCAGCACGGTGACCGCCCAGCGGCGGGCCGACCAGTCCTCCCAGTCACCCCAGCCAAACACCAGGAGTAAGGCCAGCCACCCACAGGCGTTCTCAGTGACATGGTCCAGGTTCATCAGTACGCATCCCTTCAGCCGTAGCTGCTACAGGAGAATCAGAGGGCGGATACACGGCGCGGCCCGGACCGGCCAGGGGCAACCGGTCCGGGCCGCACGATGGGTCAGCCCGCCGAGGCGCGGATCAGGGGTTGGCGGTCGCTATCACCGCCGGCGGGGATGGATGTCCCGGCTTCACGGTGGTCACGATCCGGATGATGTTGGGGAAGATCCCGACGTTGTCGTGGCGCGCGCCGCGCACCTCCACCTGGTACACCCCGCCGTACATCAACTGCCCGAACAGCATGTCGGAGTTCAACTTGTGCGCCGTGTACTCGTCGTGGTTGGCGAACACCCCGGCGTCGGTGTAGATCTCGTAGTGACAGGACTGGGTGGCTTCGGCCCCGGTGCCGACGGTGTGGCACACGTTTCGCTTGTCCTGCACGGTGATCGTTACTGTGGTGTCGGTGGCGGCCCGTTGGTGCTGGATCGCCTTGTAGACCACGCCGATGGCGCCGAGCGTCAGGACGACGACGGTGAACGCGATCACCGCTATCGTCCACTTCTGCCTGCGCGTCATCTCCGCGTCGGCCAACTGTTCCTCCCGAAGGGGGTAGGTGAGGCCGTGCCGGCTGGCACGCGGCACCGTCCCGACGCGGGCACCGGGACGGCACCCCGCATCAGCCGACCGGCCGTAGCCGGGCATGTCGAGGGACGGACAGCCGGGGCGGTCGGGCAGCCGCGAACTCCGCGATCAGTTTCCGCAGCTCGGCCATGCTGGTGCCCGGGGCGAACAGGCGCCGGGCCTGCGCTCCGGTCAGGTCCAGCACCTCGGCGGCGACGTCCCACACCTTCACCGACCGGTACCCAACGCGCACCCACAACGAGGGCAGCACGACGTACCCGGCGTTCTCCACTGCGATGGCGGCGAAGCAGTCCAACCATGAACCCTGATCCCACAAACCGGGGTTGGCCTCGACGAACCCGAGCGTGGACCGCAACCTGTGCACGTTGGCCACCGGATCAGCCCTTCCCGACCGGCACCGGGACCCCGCTGCGCCAGTCGGTCACGCTGGCCCGGCCCAAGTCCCGGTCCATAAACAACGCCAACACCAGCCGATCCGGCAGCACGATTCCGTGCCTGGCCAGCACCGGCAGGAAGCGATCGAGTTCGTAGAACTCTCCCGCCGCGAGCCCCAGCCACACCTGGTCGCCGTCGGATTCCTCGGGCGGGCGGATCAGCAGGAAGAACGTGGACAGCGGCCGGTCCCAACCGACCACCGTCTCCGTTCCGGACACGAAGTCCGCAGGATTCGGTATCAGGTGACGGCTCAACAGCCGTCCCTCCTTTCGGTATGCGGTTCAGTTCAGGTGATGGGGGTGGGTTCGCCGCTGCGCCAGTCCAGGTGCGGCACCTCCGCGCCCGGCACCGCCAGCAGTTCCAGGCGCAAACGAGCCACCAGCACGGCAGGCAGCCGCATTCCACGGGCGGACAGCACGGCCGCCAGTGCATCGGCCCGGCCGATCTCCCCACGCGTGCCACCGGCCACCGGGGTGAGCACACCGCCGGGGAGCTCGACGTCGCAGAAGTACGTGGCTAGCGCCGGATCCCACCCCACGACCGTCGAAGCCTCGGGATGCCCTGAAGCTGGACCTGCGACCAGATGACGGGAACTCAACGGCCGACCTCCCCGACCAGTAGGCGAGCATGGCAGCGGGCCGCGCGAAGACTCACGCGGCCCGCCGTTCCGGTCGTGCTGGGCGCTTCACGCCTCCACGGCGACGGTGTTCACCGGCGTGTGGTTGATCGGCTTCGTCCGCACCAGCACCTTCGGCTCCACCACCGGCTCGGGCTCCGGCTCCTCCTCGGCCACCGGGGCCAGGTCCTGTGGGGCGGAGATCAGGGACTCGATCAGCGACGACGGGACCTCGTTCCCCGACAGAGCCGTCTTGATCTGCTTGGCGTTGCTTTCGAACGCCACCTTCAGCGCCGTACCCAGCAGGAACAGCACTGCGTTCCGCATCGCCTCCGCCGTCTCGACCACCGTGTCCAGGCGCGTGGTCGGGTCCGCGCTCGCCTTGCCCTTGGCCGGCCGCTTCACCGTGCGGCCGTAGCCGGCGGCCATGTCGTCGAACAGGTCCTCCAGCTCGGTCGCCAGGTCCTCGCTGCCCTCGGCTGCCGCGACGATCGACAGCGGCGACCGCTTGCCCTCGATCAGCACGCCGTTCAGCTTGCGCGACTGGAGACGCACCACCTCGATGAGGGAGTCGATGTCGTCCAGGTAGCCCTGCGCCCGCCGGGCGGTCTGGTAGATGCCCGCGGCCTGGACGTCGGCGGCCAGAGCGAACTGCGGAGCCTTGGTGAAAGCAGCCATGGTCATGTCTCCCTTGATGGTTGTGGCGATGCTGAACTCGGTGGCGCTGAACTCGGTGGTGCTGGTCTGCGTGGTGCGGTTCTTTCTGCGGCGGAACCAGAGGCGCATCACGGCCCCCCTTCCGATCGGACGGATATCGGCCCGGGGCTCACAGGTCCTCGACCTCCGACAGGTCCGTGATCGCGGCGATCTGCTCACCGGTCGCGGCGTCGCGCACCACGAACCCGGACACCCCCGGGTTGATCAGGTAGGTGCGGTGGCCGTCGGTGGCGGTCCAGGACGATGCGGACTCGTCGATCTCGATGGACATGGGATACGACCCCTTCGATGGATGAACAGGTAGGTGAATGCGCGGGCCCGGCCGGAGCGGCCTCCCTTTGCGCGAACAAGCAGCGGCCCCTCAAGGCCACGCAGTCCCCGAGCCGCCACGACAGCAGGCGACGAGGCGACGGGAAACGACGGCCCCCGCCGGGCCGAACCACCAACCGGACCGGTCAGACGGCCACGGTCACACCGCACACCCGGGCACGGGCCTGCGACCACGCCTCCGGCACGCCCCAGCCTCCGAAGCGCATCACGTCGCGTATCGCACGGGCCTGCGCAGTCTGCCGCGCGTCCTCACCGAACAGACACGGCACACACGCCGGACCACCAGTGAGCACCCCGTGCGTGCACGAGTCCCGACCCGTGGAGGCAAACATCGCCCGATGCGCCTCCATCACCTCCAGGTGCCCGGCCATCAGCAGCGTTACGTCCCGCCCGTCGAACGACCGGGACCGCCACGCCTGCCGCAACGCACCCAGGCGACCGCCCAGGCCACGCACGGCACGAACCACATCGCCACGCGCACCATCCGGACGCGCAGACACACGACGCATCACAAACTCCTTGCACACGTTGTTGGGGAAGACAGGACACCGGATCTGTTCGGCGCGCCGCAGCAGGCGACGGGTCATGACCCGGGAAGACGTGACAACAGCCGGTCACGCCACAAGATCTGTCACTTCGCCGAGCCAGCTGACGACTTGGTCCCGCTGCCGCCCATCGTCGTGGTGACCCCGTTCGGGGAGACCTGGTGCGCGAGCGTGGGGAGGATGCCGTGGCCGGACAACAGCACGGCCAGACTGACGACGATGAGGACCGCCCACACTGCGGCGGCGATGCGGTACAC
Source organism: Catenulispora yoronensis (assembly GCF_039531695.1). NCBI lineage: Bacteria > Bacillati > Actinomycetota > Actinomycetes > Catenulisporales > Catenulisporaceae > Catenulispora > Catenulispora yoronensis. The sequence continues at coordinate 71,677 of NZ_BAAAQN010000006.1, read as the reverse complement.
CGTGTCTTCGTTGCTGACCGGCGGCTTCATGCGGACGCGGTGGTGATGGCGTTGACCGTGGCGCGCGCCGGGACGACGGCCGTCGGGGTCCATGCGGCTGCCTTGAACAGCAGTCGGACGACGTCGGCGGCGGTGCGGCCGTCGGTGTCGTTCCAGTCGATGACGTGATCCGTCCCGTACTGGTGCATCAGGTAGCCACGCAGGTGGCCGGTTGCGGCCGTGATGCGCGGGTTCTCGTGGTAGCCGACTGGCAACGGGTCGCCGGAGATGGCGACGTGCACGCCGCCGAGGGTGCACAGGCGCGCCTCGCGGAACCGGATGCCGGAGGCGATGGCCTGGTCGTAGTCGCAGTAGTTGTGCTGCATTAGGCCGTTGGTGCGGATGATGCGGGCGGCGTTGCGCAGGTCGGTGCGGACCTGGGCGAGGGGGTCAGGGCTCAACGGCCGTGCCTCCATCAGTGCGTGGGTGTGTGGGATCCCCCGGGCCGGATGCCGGTTCCGGGTTCGTGTCCGGGCACGGGGTTGCACCGTGCGCCCGCGCCATGCCCCGGGAGACGGGGGTGGGGTGCGGGATGCTCACCGGTCCCCACGCGGGGCCGGTGCCGGACTCCTCACCCGTGCCCGCTCCTCTACAACGGGGCGGGCTAGGGGTGATGGGATTCCCTTATTGGCCGCTTGCGCGGACCGTGGATAGCAGGGTGGACAGACCGGCTCCCGACCGTCTGCCGCTGGGGTCACCCTCCGAGGCTTAGCTCCCCTGCATCCACACGTGATCAGCTCACGATGGGCTTGTGACCATCGGCGCGCTTCGCAGCGTGGCGTGATGGTGTTTAGCGTCCACGTCTGGCAGCCGTGGGCGTCCCCCGACCCGTGCCGGACCCGAGGACACGCGCACCCCCATATGGGCGCAGGCGTGTCCCTTCGCCGGGCGAGGCTTGGGCGCGCGGGGTCTGTGCAGTTGTGTTCGGCGGTCAGACCGCCGCGCCAGCCACCCGACCGTGATGGGGGTCGAGGGGTTCGCGCGGCGACCCGTCACCGGGCCGTGCGAGCGGGCTACTGGTTTGCGCCGGTGGCGAACCACTTGCGGTCCGCGCCCACCTTGTCCATCACCTGTGTGAAGGACTCCGGGGCACGCGGTATCGCGGCGCGCGCCGTCCCCGACACGGCGGACGTGGTGACCGCAGCGGTAACCGGTACGCCGGAGCGCTTGCGCCTTCCCCCGCTGTAGGGGGTGAAGCGCGGCCCGGACAGTTGCCACGCCGCCTGCCTGTTCGCCTGTTCGTCCCGCTGGCGCTCCCGTTTCTCACGGAGCGCAGCGGCGAGACGCGGGTCTGTGGCGTGGACGAACCGGCGTGCCGTTTTGGTGGGGATCCCCGTCACGGCCCCGGCGGTGCGCGCCTTGACCCGTGCGAGTTGTTCGGCCCGCTCCGCCGCGAGCCGCGCGGCCGTGGCCGCCTGCCCCGCCTGCCGCCTGTCCGGCGGTGTCTGCGCCTCACTCTCGTGCATCCGTCCCGCCTCCCTTCCCGTCCCTGTCCGCCGGACCGTCCGGCTGACAGCGAGAAGTAAACGGTGATGACAGCGAGAAGTCAACAATGCCAGGTCGGGACCTGTTTTCGGCGTGCAGCCGAACCGTCCCCCGCACCCCGCCGCACACGCCGCCGGAAAGCGGGAATCAGCGCCGGAACGGCAAGGGAATCAGGGGATTGATTAGCGCCGTCACCAGCGCGGGAGGTGATCTACAACGCCAATGGATCTTTATCTTGTTATTAAGGAGTTAATGGATGGTGTGGGCTCCCGGGATTTTTGACTCCCCGGAAGTCGATTTATCAGAACCCTGATTCGTCCTCAGCGGCTACGCGTGCGGCGGGAAGGTCTTTGCGTTCGGCTTGACGCCTGCGTAGCCTCTTGATCGTCAGGGTGGACAGCTGTACCCGAACGGGATCCCACCCCTGGCCTTCTTCGGGCGGCCCCGGCGCGAGCTCCCGGACCTTTCGCGGTCTGGTCGAGATGTGCCGGCGGTCGCCTTCGTCGTGTCTGCTCGATCAACCGGAGGGGGTGGTGTTGTGGCTGTGCGCGTGACCCCTGGCGGCTACGGCCAGATGTTCCAGAACCTGCCCGGCTGGATGGCCGAGGCCGAATGCCGGGACTCCGAGCCGGACTTGTTCTTCGGCGCGGATCCCGGATGGGGCCGGATCACCGAGACCATTGCCCAACGCAGGGCACGGGAGGCGCAGGCCAAGGCAATGTGTGCCCGCTGCCCGGTACGGAACTCCTGCCTGGAGTACGCGATGACCACCCCCGAGCACGACGGACTGTGGGGCGGTCTGACCGACGCCGAGCGCAAAGCGATGCGCCGCGCCACGATGCGCCTGAAGGCCCCCGCCTCCGTTTCCTGACGCGAACCCTTCCAGGTTCCAGCGTCTTCCCTCTGATCCCCTCGGCGCCGCCGGGGCGTGGATCTCCTTGTCTGCCGGCCGCCGGATGCCTGAGTGCGCCTCCGGCCCTCCTGCCCGCGTGCACCCCCCTCGCAGCGGCGGTGCGGCCCGCGCCTTCCCGATCCCTTCCGGGGCGGCACCGCGGCCGGCGCTTCTTCTTCCCACAACTCCACAACAACTGAATCAGGGGGCTGCCATGACGGCGTTTCCTCCGCCGCCGAACGGCTCTGTGCCCCCACCCCGGCCGTGCGATGCACCCGGCTGCACTGAGCCCGCTGTGCTCCAGTGGGCGCGCCTGGCGTCCCCGGTCGAACTGTCGAATCTGACCGTTCCGGCCGGGGAGACCAACGTGCGTCTGGCCGTGTTCGGCTGCACCACCCACGCCCTGGGCCTGGAACCGGCGGCACTGCTGCACGAGGCCACGTGCCCGTGGCCGTCCCCGTGCACCTGCACCGGCGCAGTGGTGCCGACATGAGCGGGCCGAAGCGGTCCTCCCGTTCTCGCGCCGCCGGGGCCGTTGTTGCCGAGCGCCGCGCCAAAGCCGTTCGCATGAAGGTCTCCGGCGCCCGTCTGGAGGACATCGCCGCCGCGCTGGGCTACAACTCGGTGAACCACGTCTCGGTGGACATCAAACGCGCGCTGGCAGCGAACCTTCGCGAGCAGAGCGCGGCCACCGAGGAGTACATCGCCATCGAGATGCTCCGCCTGGACGAGTTGCTGTTCGCCGTGTGGGAGGAGGCGATGGCTGGCTCCCCGCGGCACGTGGAACTCGGGGTGCGGATCGTCGAGGCCAGGCGCCGTCTGTTCCCGACCCAGCAGGTTGTGGCTTTGACCACGGTGGAGTCGGAGATCTTGCGCCTGGAATCGGAGCTGGCCGCGCGCCGCCCGGTCACCGGCGAGATCGAAGCCGAGTGAGCACCGGCGGCCCGCTGATCCCGGAGTCCCTCCAGGCGGTGAAGCTGGCCCGTCTTCAGCGGCTGCGGGAGCTTCAGGAAGAACTGGACGCGGTTGCCGCCGCCGAGGCTGCCGGCCGCGACGTGTTCGCCGCCTTGGACTACGTGCCCACCGCCAGGCAGCAAGAATTCCACGAGGCGACCGAGTTCGACGTGTTGATCGGCGGAAGCGCAGGCGGCGGCAAGTCGGCCGCGCTCACCATGGAGGGGGTACGGGCCTGCATCCGCTACCCGGGAATCCGGGTCGGCGCGTTCAGGCGCACGTACGGGGAGCTGAAGGAATCGCTGCTCGCCGAGTTGGCAAACCGCTCCTACGCCCAAGCGTTGGGCGGGGTGTGGAACGGCAGCGAGTTCGAGCTCCGGTTCCCCAACACGAGCGTGATCATGTTCCGCTACGCGGAGACGATCCTGGACGCCACCCGCAGGCAGGGCGGTCAGTACCAGCTGTTGCTTTTCGACGAGCGGACGTTGACACCCCCCGATGTGATTGCCTTCCTGGAGTCCCGCCTGCGGTCCGGCCGCGCCGACATCCCAGTGATCGGCATCCGCTCCGGCTCCAACCCCGGCGGCCCCGGCCACCTGGCGGTGAAGACCCGGTACGTCGACGCCACCGGCTACGGACGGCGTGTCGTTACCGACAACCGCGGCCGCAAGGTGCGGTTCATCCCGTCCTCGGTCACCGACAACCCGCACCTGAACCGCGAATACGTCGACGACCTGAAGGCGCTGCCGGACAAGTTGCGCAAGGCGTTCCTGGAAGGCGACTGGAACAGCTTCGCCGGGCAGGCCTTCGACTTCCGGGCCGACCGGCACGTCGTCGCACCCATCGCCATCCCCGAGTCCTGGCGCAGGTACAACGGCGTCGACTGGGGCTTCGCCAAGCCGTACTGCGTGCTGTGGGGTGCGGTCGATGAGGACGGCCGTGTCTATATATACAGAGAGCACTACGGCCCCGGAGTCGGCGAAGGCGAGCAGGCTCAGCGGCTCGCCGCGGCCGAGACGGACAAGGAGACCGTTGTCGCCCGGTACGCCGACGACGCGATGTGGGCGACCCGCGGCGACGCCAAACCGATCGCAGACGTCTACGCCGAAAACGGGGTGCAGCTCACCCCGGCCGGCAAGGGCAAGGGCTCCCGCGTCACCGGGTGGCAGCGGGTCCGCTCCTACCTGGCTGAGGCACCAGCGTGCCCGCACCATCGCGCGCTCGGGTGGGAGACGTGCCCGCTGCTGCACGTCTTCGACGTGTGCGAGAACCTGATCCGCACGTTGCCGGCGATGCCGCACGCCACCACCGGCGACCCCGAGGACATCGACACCGACGCTGAAGACCATGCAAGCGATGCCCTGCGCTACATGCTGATCAACCTTGGCGCCGGGCCCGAGTTCGTCATCTTCGACACCGCGACCTCGGAGGTCGTCCCGGCCGTGATCGGCGCCTTCGGGTACCGGCCGCCGGAGTATGAGGCTTCGCCGTGGTGGGAGCAGACCGCTCCCGTTGTCGACGGCGAGGGCCAGGACCACAACGAGCAGTGGTGGCCCTGACACAACTGAATAAACAACTTCATATAGAGGGGCGGCGGCGCCGTGGGACTTCGTGCCGCGCTGCGTCGCCGCCCAAGTAAAGACATTGTCTACGCACTGGCACAGGTTGAGCGCAAGGGTTTCGAGTACGGGATCCCGGACACCGGGATCGGCGAATACGACCAGGGCATCGGCAACGCCGGCCCGGCCGACCGCCGCACCACCCTCAAGACCATGTACGACGCCTACGTGGCCTGCCCCTGGGCGTTCTCCGCGGTCAACGCGATCGTGCGCACCATCACCGCGGGCGGTCTGGTCACCGACTGGGACTCCGACACCGGACAGGGCGACCAGCCCCAGCCGGTGAAGCCGGCGAACGTGCTGGCGTTGGAGCGGATGCTCGCCTGGTGCAACCAGCGCGACGACATCCGGCAGGTGATGCGCGGCGCGATCGTGGACCTGCTGGTCTACGGCGACGCCTACCTGGAGCTGGTGTGGGTCGGCGATCAGCCGGTGGCCCTGTACAACCTGGACTGCCCGTCCATTTATCCGGTCGCCGACGCCCACGGCCACATATCCGGGTACGTGCAGGTCACCGAGTACGGGCAGCGCGCGAGCTTCGAGACGCGCGAGGTCATCCACATCCCCTATGACTCCCTGCGCACTGGCGTGTTCGGGCTGTCCCCGACACAGGCCGCGATGCTGCCCATCACGTGCTGGCTGTTCGCGGCCGGGAACTCCAAGCAGGTGTTTCGCCGTGGCAACCCCCCGACCGTGCACGTGGACATGCCAGCCGGGATGTCCTCCTCCGACGTGCGCCGCTGGGATGCGATGTACGCCCAGCGCAACCTCGGCTCCGACAACGTCGGCCGCCCGATCATCACCAAGGGCGGCGCCCACGTCCAGGAGCTGGCCCCGGCCCGCATCGTCGACGCCATCTCCTTCCTGGACCAGAAGCGCGACGAGATCCTGGCGGTCTACGGCGTGCCCCCCGCGAAGGGCGGCGTCATCGAGGCCGGGCACCTGGGTGCAGGCACCGGCGAGGCCCAGGACAGAACGTTCCGCGTCAACACCTGCGCGCCGATCGCCGAGATCGTGCTGGAGAAACTCAACTTCCACCTGGTCCGGCACGGCTTCAAGATCGACGGGTGGCGGTTGAAGTTCGGTGACATCGATTGGCGGGACTCCAAGGTCGTGGAGGACATCCGCGACTCCCGACTGCGCAACGGCTCCTGGACGTTGAACCGCTACCGCGCCGAGATCGGGGAGCCCCCGGTGCCCGGCGGCGACGCCGCGGTGTTGGTCGACCGCCAGAACCTGGTGCTGTGGAAAGACATCGCGGTCATGTCCGAGGCGATGGTCCTGGCCAAGCGCGCCCCCGGCGTCGCCGCCCAGGACCCGACCATCTCCGCCAACCCCGCCGCCGACCTCAATGGCCGCCTGGCCAAGCCTCTCACCGGCATGGAAGAGAGCAGTGGGGACGCGTTCGAGAACGCGCCACCGTGGGCGTTGGCAATCCTGGCGGGTCTGGCCGATCTGTCCGCGGCGCTACGGGCAATCGAAGCCGTCGAAGCCACCGCAGAGCGGACCCCGGCACCCGTGTGAGCAGGCCTTACGCACGGCGGCATCCGATGCAGCGCCCAACGTGCTGACAGAACCCAGCGTGCAGAGAATGGCATACGGGAAATGCCGCATGGGTAATGGCTGGACGTGAATGCGGGATTGTGTAGCCACCATAGTGTGACCTGATGCTATTTTGGAGCCAGAGCTTGTTTACAAGGACAACGTTCCCGAGACGGTGAACGGCCCCCATAGACGACGAAGGCCCGCGGTGCATACGCGGGCCTTCGCCGTTAGATGACGTGCTTCGTGGCTAGCAGCTGAAGCACCTCGACGCCGAGCATCGCGATCCCCAGGAACCAGCTCCGGAACTTGTCACCCATTGCCTCGTCTCCCTTCTCAGTCAGCCCACGTGGGTGACGGACAAAAGCCGGGAGACCAAGGCTCAGTAACCGTACCAGGACCCAGAGTGCCCGAGAGTGAAGTTCAGGACATTGCCTCGGAGGCCGAGGTCGGCGCCGAGACGTTAGAGGCAGCTGCGCAGCCGGAGACGGTGATGGCTTTGGAACCGGCCACGCTGCCGTCCCATCCCCTGCGCGCGATGGACGTGCCCTGTTTTATCCCCAAGCTGATCGGCTGAGCCGAGAAAGGACGCCCGTGTCCAACCCGGTGTACGCCCCCAACGCGGTCACGCTGTTCAACTCCGCGGTCAACGGGTTCGAGAACTTCGCCGTCGGATCGGTTAGCTCGGGGCCGGTGGACTTGTCTGCCAGCACCGATGTGCTGCTGGCGGTGACCGTGCTGCCTGGTGCACTTGCCGGGACTGCGCCGTCGTTGACGGTGCAGATCGACGGCGTCGATCCGGCCGGCAATCCGATCCCGGCGATGCTGAAGACCACCGTCATCGCGGCCGCCGGAACCTACACGGTGTGCGGCGGCCTGCACAGCTCCGCGCTGGTGCTGCCCGCGATGGGACGGGTCACCGTCACCCTGGGCGGCGCCGGAGCGGCCGCAACCGGAATCCAGATCACCCTGACCGGCCGGTGAGGTCCGCTATATAGCGGGGGTGACCGCCTCCCACAGCCCGGCCCCGGGCGTGCCGAGTGCGGTGTTGACGATCCATCGGATGATCGCCGCTCCGTCCTCGGCGAGTGCGGGTTTGGCTGCGGTGATCTTCAGTACCTCGATGCTGGCCGTCGAGGCATCGTGGTCTGCCGCGAGCGTGCACATGCCCTCGACGGTGAAGGCGATCTCCTGCTCCGGCTTGGCGTCTGCGAGCACCGTTGCCTCAGCGAATGGGTCGCCTTCCAGCGCGACCAGTGTGCCGTCGCCGACTGCGGTGAACGTCCCTTCCACCACGATCCCGGCGGTCAACGGGCCCTGAGCCAAGTCGCGCTCGGGGTCGAGGTCACGAAGGGCCACGGTGCCGGAGGCTGCGGCGAACTCCGCTGACGGAAAGGCCCAGTCGAGTGTCTTCGTGGTCAGGGGTCGTGCCGCCGCGATGACCTTCTGATCCGCCGGATAGCGAGGGCCGGCCGACGCCCACCACGAATGGGAGTACATCTCCACGACAATCTCCGAGCGTTGGGCGCGCGCCGCATTCAAGGCGTCGTCCTCGCCGGGCTGGTCGGCAAGCCATGAGCACCGCCGGTCGGCTACCCAAAACGCCGCCTTCAGCCTCACCAACTCATCGAACTTGCGCTTGCCGTCATCGTCAGCCACAGCTGATCATGCTACGGCACGCCGCCGGTCGCGAACTTGCAGGTCAAACCACAACTTCATAGGAGTCCGGCGTGGCCAAGCCGCTGGCGCAGATCACCGGTGTCGCGATCGCCCCGGGTGTCTCGCGCAACAACCGTCTGTACACCAGCCAGAACATCGGCCGCCTGGTGGAGCGTGCCAACACCCGCATCAACAGCGGCGACTCCCCAATCACCATGCGCACCCACCACGGCGCCGGGGACGACTCGACCCGCATCGTCGGTAGGGTCACGCGCCTGTGGCAGGACGAGACAGGCGCGGCCCGCTACGAAGGCGAGATCTCTGACGCGGGTCACGGACCCACCATCGCCGGACTGCTGCCGAAGTCGGAGACCGACACCTCGGCGTCGCTGCGCGGGGTGAGCATCCGCGGCCGCTGGGCGGCACCGCCCCGCAAGACCACCGCCGAGAATGGCCAGGCCGTAGAGACCGCCGACGATCTGGAGATCGACGGCCTGGACTTCACCGCGAATCCCGGGGTCGCCGGCGCCCATGCCGTGGTCGTGTCCGCCCAGGACGTGCCGAACGTCCCGCCGACGCCCCCGAACTCCGGCAAGTCCTGGGAGACCACGGTGGAGTTCGGGATCGTCGAGGCCGCACCCGATGCGATGTTCGTCGAGAGCGCTGATCCCGCCGACCCGGCGCCGGTCGCCGAGCACCCGCCGGTGGCCTACGCCGACCGAGGCGACTACTTGCCGGGCGGGGTGAAGCGGTTCCCGCTGGACACGGTCGAGCACGCCAAGCACGCCTGGTTCGCGCTGCGCGAGACCGCCACCGCCCGGCAGTACACCGCCGCGCAGCTCAAACGGGTTCGCGGCCGGGCCACGAAGGCCTTGACCGAGTTCGGTGTCTACACCGACCCGGCGGCCGGGTGGCTGATCGAGGCGCCGACCCGCGTCGTGACGGAAGGGGTGGACGACGGCTCCCCGGGCTACGGCGGGGCCTACCGGATCTGCCTGACCAACGGTCCCACGCAGGTGTCCGTCTCCTGCTACCAGCTGGACCCGCATGACCTGGACGCGGTCGGCCGTGCCGCCATGACCGGCGCCCTCGCGGCGATCAAGGCCATCGACCCGGACCTGGACGCCGATATCGACATCCCCGCCGACGGCGCTGAGGCCGCCCCGGCCACCACCGCCGTCGAGTCGGGCCCACCTTCCACCGCGCCGGTCCCGGCGCCGGACACCCCTGACCCCGAACCTGAGAAGGACGATGCTGTGGCCGAGGAGCCGACAAACCAGACCGCCGGGTCCGCGCCGGCCGACACCGCACCTGCCGCCGCGCCGACCACGGCCGCCGGCGAGCCGGACAAGCTCGACAAGCTCACCGACATGATCGGCAAGCTGATCACCGCGATCGCCCCCGCCGCCCCTGCTGCGGCCCCGGTGCCGGTCGAGACGGCACCGGCCGCGCCTGTCGCGGAGACCGCCGCGACGCCGACCCCCGACCAGCTTGCACTGCTGGCGGGCTTGATCCAGAGCCCGGGTATCGGCGCCGCAGTGGCGCAGGCCGCGGCGGCACAGACCGCCGCAGCGCAGGCACAAGCCGCCGCCGCTCCGGCCCCGGTGGCCGAGACCGAGGACCAGCGCATCGCACGCCTGGTCTCCGAGCAGGTCGCCGTGCGCGTGCAGGATCTGGTCGAGTCTGGGCAGCTCGGCGGCGGACGCAAGGGCCTCACAGCCACCGCCCCCGGCACCGCCCCGAGCGCGACCGTGGGCACCGCCCTGAACGAGAACGGCCTGCCGGAGAGCTGGCCGAACAAGCCTCTGCACGAATACACCGAGCAGGAGTTCAGCCGGTACGCCTTCCCGCAGCTGGAGAACTACGTCTTGAACGGTCGGGTTCCGCGCGCCTGAGCACGGCCCCACCCCGAACGACTGCACCACCTCGCGGCGGGTAGCCGCACGTCCCCAGACCGCCACACCCCCGGGATCCGGGGATGGTGCCTCACGGCAGCGATGGTCACACCCGTGATTATCAGAAGCTTGAGGTACCGCTTTGACTGCCGAATTGCGCGAGGCGCTCAACGCCGTCGGCGCATCCCCGTTCTTGCCCAAGGTGATCGACCCGGTCATGGTCGAGCTCCAGCGCCGGTACTCCCCGCTGGTCACCGCCATCCCGGCCATCCAGTGGCCTACAGACATTTACAACTTCAATACTCGAACACAGATTTCAAGTGGGGGCTGGGTAAGCGACGGGGGCGCCTCCCCGGTGGCCAACGGCACCTACGTCCAGAACCAGTACAAGATGTCCCACTTCCAGACGGTGGGCAGCGTCACCGGCTACGCCCAGGAAGTGACCCAGCAGCTGGTCAACCTGCGGGAGACGGACATCAAGGGCTCCATCCGCGGCATGACCTGGGACGTGGAGACCGCGCTGCTGTGGGCGAACAGTGCCTGCTCCGCCAACGGGCCGCGCCCCCAGTTCGACGGCCTGGACACGATGATCTCCAACTACGGGGGCGCGAACCAGAACGCGATCGACGCCAACGGCGCATCCCTGAACCTGTCAGTGCTGGACCGGCTGATCGACATGGTGGAGACCAACTCGGCCGAGCCCACCGGCAACTCCCCGTGGGCGCTGGTGATGTCCTCCACCGCCAACTCCAAGATCGCGAACCTGTTGACGCCGCAGCAGCGGTTCGTCGACAAGGTCGAGATCGCCCCCGGCCTGAACGTGATGTCCTACCGCGACATCCCGATCCTGAAGTCCAGCTTCCTCCAGGCCCGCGCACTGTCTATGGGCACCGTCACCGCCACCCCGTCCGCCAACGGCGGGTCGCTCGCGGCCGGGCAGTACTTCTACCGGATCTCCCCGGTCATCGCCCGCCAGGGCGAGATCTCCCCCTCGGCCGAGGTGTCCGCCACCACTACCGGCGCCACGGGTCAGGTCGCCCTGGCCTTCACCATCCCCACCGGCCTGGAGGGCGCACAGCCCACCCTGTACAAGGTGTGGCGCGGCACCGCCGCCGGCCAGGAAACGCTGCTGGGCTGGGTGGACGCGACGGTGGGCCTGGCGGCCGACGGCATCACGGCGATCATGACCGCCACCATCACCGACACCGGCACCGCCCTGGTCCCCTCCAACGGTGCCACCGTGCCCGGCATCCTGCCCACCACCTACTACGGCACCAACACTGGCATCGGGCCGGGCGGGGCCGGGCTGGAGAACATCTTCCTGATCTCCCGCGACCCGCAGAACCTCGTGCGCCCGTGGGTGCGGCAGTACAAGCCCCTCGACTTGTACCCGACCACCGCCTCCCCGGACTCCATGCCGTACGCACTGATCACCGACACCACCCTGGGTGTGCGCGCGGCGAAGTTCGTCGGCCGCGCATCCCGCGTCGCGGTATCCCTGTCCTGATCCCCCCTGATCGTGTGCGCAGGCTGCCAACCACAGGCCGACACGCCACGCACACCCGGCCAGGCCCCGAACAGCGCCGGGGCCCGGCCACCCCCTTGATCGTCCCGTGGCGCGCGGCGCGCCTGGAGAAGGCGCGCCACGGGCACCCCCCTCTTCTCCACCTTCGTGCGTGGGCGCGGCTGCCGGCGCGCAACACGGAATGCGGACCCGTCGCCCACCCCAGGCAACGAGCACGTATCGGCCCTGGGGCGCGCGACCCGGGCCCCCGACTTTCCCTGCCACCTGTTCAAGGAGTACCCGGCTGATGCCCGACCTGGTCAACGTCTGCAAGGCCCACGCCGGGACCGACTCGGCCGGCCACACCTGGCCAACCGACGGCGCCGTGATCAAGGTGCCGGTGGAGCACGCCCTGGTCCTGGCCCGCATCCCCGATGGCGGCTTCACCATCATCGAGAACGCGAACCCGGAGACCACCAAGATCGTCGGCAACGCCGAGTCGGCGGAGCCCGCGGAGAAGGCGGCAAAGCCGTCGGCCGCAGGTGCTGCGCGCGCCAAGCCCGAGGGCAAAGCCTCTGCTAAGTAGCCGCCAATGCAGGCCTCCGCTGTCGTGGGGGCCGTCCAGCGGTCAGCGCCTACGCAGCGACCGCGACCGGAGCCCCTTCGCTGAATCGACGCGACCCCCAGTCCGAGCAGGCCCGTCCCGTTCTCTGGTCTTCCCCTTCGGCCCCGCATGAGCGAGGTCTACCTCATCACCGGCCGTGCGCCGGGGAATGCGACGGTGCCCGGTGACCGACACCGTCACGCCGCTGGCCACCGTTGCCCAGCTGATGGGCGGCCCGTTCGCGGACCTGTTCGTCCACTTCGACCCGGACGTGGTGCAGGAGTTCCTGGTCGACGCCACCCGCATGTGCGAGGACGAGACCGATCGCCGCCTGGCACCGTTCACCGGCCTGGTCGAGACGCACCGCGCCTCCGGGGTGGACCCCGACGAGTACGGCGACGCCGGTGGCATCCCGATCGATCCCCAGGGCGTGGTCGGCGCCTCCTACGCTGCGGCGCTGGGCACGACGTCCCTGATCCGGCACGTCTACCTGGACCAGTACGCGCCTCGCTATCCGGAGATGTGGACCTACACCGACGTACAGGTGCTGATCCTGCGCAGCTTCGGGGGTTCGCAGCTGATTGAGCCCGCCCGCCTGGTCGGGCCGGAGAGCGACAGCGGGCACGTGTGGTTTCCGCTGGGCACCTACCTGCCGGCCGGGTCGCTGATCCGTGTCACCTACTCCGGCGGTTACACCCTAAACGTCCCAGCTTCCCTGTCTCGGGCGTGCCGGTTGATGGCGGCGCATCTGGCGGTGACCGAGCTGCGGCCCGGCACCACCCAGCACGACGCGGATACGCTGCGCGGGCAGGCCGTGGACATCCTTGTGTCCTACGTGCGGCCGAACTGATGGCGCGTCGACGTCGGCGCCGCACCCCGGCGCGCAGCGCGCACTCCAAGTACCGGCGCCGGACCCGCCCGGCCTACCAGCTGCCTTCCCGCCAGCGGCGGGTGCGCCGCGGCTACTCCAACGCGCTGCACCACCGCACCGGCCGCCCGGCCTACCGGCGCCGCCCCGGTCACAAGATCCGGCATCCACATCGCTGGCGCGTGCGCCGGGTCGGCCAGCACCAGCGTGCCATCCACCGGGCCACCGCCCGAAAGCACCGCATGTCGGATGAGGCCAGGGCCCGGCTGTCCGCCGCGCTGAAGGGCCGGCAGATGTCCGCGGCCGCGCGGGCGAAGCTCGCCGCGCGGATGAAGGGCCGCCACATGTCGGCGGCGGCGCGCGCCAAGCTCTCGGCCCGGATGAAGGGCCACCACATTCCCCTCACGCCTGCTGGGCGGGCGAAGCTGTCGGCGCGGATGAAGGCCCGCTGGCTGGCCATGTCGGAGGCGCAGCGCATCAAGGTGCTGCGTTTCCTGCGCTACCAGCACTATCTGAAGACGGGGCAGTGGTTCCACATCAAGGGCGAGCAGATGACCGCCGCCCAGAAGGCCGCCCTGGCCAAGGCCGCCCGCGAGCGCTGGACCCGCATGTCCCTGGATCAGAAGGACAAGATCCTCGGGTTCCTGGCCTGGCAGCGTTTCCAGAAGACCGGGGTGTGGACCCACCGCAAATGGTCGACGATGACCCCGGCTCACCAGGCGAGGCTGCGTGCGGCGTTGAAGGCGCGCTGGCACACCATGGACCCGCAGAAACGGGACAAGGTGATCTTGTATCTGGTCTGGAAGAACCACCAGCGGACCGGGCGGTGGACGCACCCGAAGTGGTCCACGATGTCGCCGCAGTGGCAGGCCAAGCAGCGCGCGAAGCTCAAGGCGCGCTGGGCGCACATGGACCCGGACAAGAAGCAGAAGATCATCGCGTATCTGATCGCGCGCGACGGCGACAACTCCACATTCAACTCCGGCGGCTGGGAGTAGACCAATGCCCTCCACCGCCGATGTGGTGTCCCGCGAGACCGAGTGGCTGAACACCGCCGGCGACGGCCTGCCTGCCCTGAACGCTGTGGCGGGCGGGCCGTTCGGTGTCGTCTCCGGCTACTGGCCGCGGACCCCGGCCACCATGAGAACCTCGCTGTATGTGACCCGCACCCAAATCTCGGAGGAGCGGACCGCCCACATCCGCATCATGGCCCGGCACCGGATGGTGCTGCACGCCCTGTGGCCGCTGAACAACTCCGGCGGCTCCGCCGAGCTCGACCAGCAGAACCTGGACGACGCAGTCGAGGCGACGCTGGCCCGCATCCGCGGCTTCCCCCACGACCACTCCCACGGCGGCCGGTTCCTGTCCGCCGGCGAGAACCCCGGCATGGTGACCGTCGCCTTCACCCCGGCCTCCGAGACCGTGACGCTAGGGATCTTCAAGGCCACCATCACCTACACCATCGACGACCTTGAACTGCTTGCTTGACGGATCAGCAAATCAACTCCTGCGTAAATATATCAATGCTATTTCCCCAAGCGGTTGCTACCATCGAAGGTCGTCATCGCTAAGATTTTGCATGATTGCAAGTATCGCGTCGTCTATGCCCTCGAATAGGCCAAGGTTTGTGGCGAAGACGCGTCCGCGTTTATGGTGATGGGCGCTCCAGTGAGAGCTGCTGCTGGTGAGTACGGCGTAACCGACGCGCACGCCATTCATATTCAGTGTTACCACTTCGCGACCATCATCGAGCTCCTCGTGGATGTAGAGGCCAACCCCTTCCACATGTCTCTTCACGCTGTTTTTTATCCGAGTCATGTAAACCTTCTCCCGTTCCTGGGGCGTTCTCGGACGTGATCGGTGCTGCTGAGGCTGTGGACGTTCCTGATGTCGTTTGCTAGCACTTCGAGGTGTTTTGCCTGCTCTCCAGGCGATGACGATGAAACAGAGGCCTGATTCTGTAGTACCCAACACCGCTGTGGACGGAACAGGGCCCTAAACGGTCGCCAAGGCATCGCGCCTGCCATCGCCCTCGCAGTCTGCGCACCTCAAGAAAGACCACCACCCACAACTTCATACCAGAGGCGGCGTCGTGCGCTATCGCAATCCTCACCCGCACCTCGCGCAGGTGCCCGAGCACCGCGCCGAAGACGGCCAGGTGTACCCGTCCGCCGCGGTCGAGCCGGGCGAAGCGCTGGAGTGGCCGATCCCGATCGCCGGCTTCGAGCCGCTCGGGCCCGACCGTCCCGCCAAGAAGCCGCCGACTACCGCCGGGCCTGAGACGGCCCGGCCGGTAGCCAAGGCTGCTCCCGCCGAGGGGGCCGCCGCATGACCCAGCTCTCCCGCGCCTCCACCCTGGGCATCGCCCGCGAACTCGCCCTCGGGCAGTACCTGGCCCCGACCATGGCCGTGCCGTTCACCAAAGCCAGCTTCGAGGACGTGTACGCACAGATCAAAGACGAGTCCGTGCGTGGCGACGACTCGATCCTGCACGGCATGTACCAGGGCACCGTCGACGCCTCCTGGGACATCGAGTGCCTGTGCTACCCCGACATCGTCGGGATGTTCCTGCGCGGCATGATCGGCCCGGACACCGTCACCCCCGGGGTCTCCACCACCATTGCCGGCACCGGAACCGCCGTCGGCGCCAACTCCATCCCCCTCACAGCGTCGGTCCCGGCCGGCTCCACCATCGCCATCGACACCGGCACCAACACCGAATACGCCATCACCGGCGTGCCCACCGGCACCGGCCCATACGTGACCCCGCTGACCTCCACCGGCTCCGGCACCGCCCTGGCCAAGACACACGCCGTCGGGGCCACCGTCGTCTCGCAGGCAACCCACCTGTTCAAGCAGAGCGCTTTCCAGCGCTCGACTTTCAGCCTGACCGTGTTCGACACCATCGGGACGCTCGGGTTCTCCTCGGCGGCGATCTCCGACATGCAGATCAAGATCGACCCGAAGTCCGCGGTGACACTCAGCATCAAGATGCTGTCCTACCCGTCAGCGCCGCAGACCCCGATGGCCCAGCCCTACAGCGCGCTGCCGCCGATGCTCGGATGGCAGTGGCAGATGAGCAACGGCGGCGCCGCCTCCACCCGCGGCATCAGCCTGGACCTCACACTGAAGCGCGCCACCGAAGCCCTGCACCTGTCCACCGGCCAGCAGGCACCCCGGGAGATCTTCGCCGGCCCGCTGGAAGCCGACGGCTCCTACAAGGCGATCTTCGAGAACATGGCCGACCTGGCCCTGTACCAGCAGTACATCCAAGGCCCGGCCACCTCCACGCTGGTCCAGCCGCTGCCGTTCGGCGGTGCCAGCTTCGCGCTCACCATGTCCCAGTCCGGGTTCTACAAGGGAGCCCGCGACCTGTCCGGCCCGTACGCCGCAGCGTCGTTCTCGCTGTCCGGGATCGCCAACGCCGTCGACGGGGGCGGTGTTATCCAGGCCACCGTGAAGAACTTCGTGCAGACTGCATACTGACGTATCCGGCAGCCCTCATACGTTTGCCTTCGGCTTGAGGTGCCGATAGCACGGCGTGCTATTCACCCAACGGGGAGGCCAGACCGCCCGGATCATCGTCGATGCCAGCCTCCACCGCGCGCCCGTACAACTGCCGGGCCTCATCCCGGCGACCTGTTTCGCCCGCCAGCAGGAGGGCCAGGTTGTACTGAGCCGCGGTGTTTCCGGTGGTGATGGCGCGGCGGTACAGCTGTTCGGCTTCCTCCCGGTGCTCCGGATCCTGGGCCAGCAGGAGGGCCAGGTTGTACTGAGCCGCGGTGTTTCCGGTGGTGATGGCGCGGCGGTACAGCTGTTCGGCTTCCTCCCGGTGCTCCGGATCCTGGGCCAGGAGGAGGGCCAGGTTGTTCAGGGCTTTGGTGTTTCCGGTGGTGATGGCGCGGCGGTACAGCTGTTCGGCTTCCTCCCGGCGTTCCAGATCCTGGGCCAGCAGGTTCGCCAGGTTGTTCAGGGCGTTGGTGTTTCCGGTGGTGATGGCGCGGCGGTACAGCTGTTCGGCTTCCTCCCGGCGTTCCAGATCCTGGGCCAGCAGGTTCGCCAGGTTGTTCAGGGCTTTGGTGTTTCCGGTGGTGATGGCGCGGCGGTACAGCTGTTCGGCTTCCTCCCGGCGTTCCAGATCCTGGGCCAGCAGGTTCGCCAGGTTGTTCAGGGCGTTGGTGTTTCCGGTGGTGATGGCGCGGCGGTACAGCTGTTCGGCTTCCTCCCGGTGCTCCGGATCCTGGGCCAGCAGGTTCGCCAGGTTGTTCAGGGCGTCGGTGTTTCCGGTGGTGATGGCGCGGCGGTACAGCTGTTCGGCTTCCTCCCGGCGTTCCAGATCCTGGGCCAGCAGGAGGGCCAGGTTGTTCAGGGCGTTGGTGTTTCCGGTGGTGATGGCGCGGCGGTACAGCTGTTCGGCTTCCTCTCGGCGTTCCAGATCCTGGGCCAGCAGGTTCGCCAGGTTGTTCAGGGCTTTGGTGTTTCCGGTGGTGATGGCGCGGCGGTACAGCTGTTCGGCTTCCTCCCGGTGCTCCGGATCGTCGGCCAGCAGGTTCGCCAGGTTGTTCAGGGCGTCGGTGTTTCCGGTGGTGATGGCGCGGCGGTACAGCTGTTCGGCTTCCTCCTGGTGCTCCGGATCCTGGGCCAGCAGGTTCGCCAGGTTGTTCAGGGCGTTGGTGTTTCCGGTGGTGATGGCGCGGCGGTACAGCTGTTCGGCTTCCTCCTGGTGCTCCGGATCGTCGGCCAGCAGGTTCGCCAGGTTGTTCAGGGCGTCGGTGTTTCCGGTGGTGATGGCGCGGCGGTACAGCTGTTCGGCTTCCTCCTGGTGCTCCGGATCCTGGGCCAGCAGGAGGGCCAGGTTGTACTGAGCCGCGGTGTTTCCGGTGGTGATGGCGCGGCGGTACAGCTGTTCGGCTTCCTCCCGGTGCTCCGGATCCTGGGCCAGGAGGAGGGCCAGGTTGTTCAGGGCTTTGGTGTTTCCGGTGGTGATGGCGCGGCGGTACAGCTGTTCGGCTTCCTCCCGGCGTCTGGGCTCCTCACCTGCGATGAAGGCGAGAGCGAAGTATGCCTGGGAGTCGTTGGCTGAGGCTGCCTTGTTGAACGCTTTTTCAGCGATGTCGGTCAGCTGCTGTTCATAGGCGGCGCCGCCGATGGTGTGGCACTCCGGGATGGTGGCTGCTTCGATCGCGGCCTGCCACAGCGCCGGTGGGATGGGTGGGGCGGTATCGGAGTATCGCTGGGCCTGGTCGGTGAGGTAGTCGAAGACTTCGAACCGGTCGGTTTCGATCTGTTCCAGGCAAGGCTGGGTGTCGCGCTCGCTGTCGCAGGCCCACGCCAGCGCGGCATCGAAGTCGTGGTCGTTGAACAGGCGGTGCCTTTTCAGTAGGTGCTCTTGGCACAGCGTGTGCAGCATGGGTTCGGGGATGGGCGAGGTGTACCCGGCCCGGCGCAGGTTTACGGCGGCGTCGATGATCGCAGCTCCGATGCGGTTGCCGCCGTTGCGTCCGTCGCGCCAGCGGGCCAGGGCTGCCGGGCCTCCGGCCAGGCGGGGCCCGAAGCCGTCGCTGGCGTTGTGCGCAGCGGCATCGGAAAGCCGCGGGTCATTGCCGTTGGCGGCTTTGGCTCGCGGTAGTTCTGTGGGGCTGAGATGTGCGTCGATGTAGAAAACGCCGGTGTGTTCGGCACGCTCCACGATCCTTAGAGCCTCGGCACGCAGCGCGCGGTCGGTTCTGCCGGCCTCGGATCGGCCCAGTGCGGCCTTGGCGCCGCTGTTCAGCGTCGCCAGTACCGACACTCCTTTGCGGGGTGAGACCAGGCGGTCCAGGACGCGTTCGGTCAGGCCGTCGGGGGTCAGGTAGCGCTGGAGGTCGTCCAGCCACACCAGAGTCCGGGTCGGGGCCAGGTCGGCGAGCGCGGCCAGCGCGCCGGGTGTGGTGGCCGGTGGATCCGGGACGACCATCGTCCAGTCCGGTACTGCGGTGCGTGCGGCCTCGAAGGCCAGACGGCTCTTGCCGACTGCCGAACCGCCTTGCAGCAGTACGAAGGATCCGGCGGCGATGAGATCGGCCAGCGTGTCGTGCAGGTCCCGTTTGACGTACGGCACTGGTGTGAGTCGCCCGGCGCCATCTGCGGCTCCGGATGGATGGATGCGCAGGTGCGCAGGATTCACTGCCGCGACCGACAGCGGTTTCCTGCTCTGTCCAGGGCTGATGAGCAGCTGCTTGCGAGCGGTGCGTTGCTGCCGGAACTGGCCCTGTGTGGATTTCGCTGCTGAGCGGCCCAGTTTGGTTGCTGCTGGTGCGGCGGCCAATGCGGCCGAGGCCCAGGCGGCCGGGACCAGCGCATGCTTGTTCGCCCACGCAAGTGCTGCTCCGGCCGCCAGCAAGACCAGCGAGGCTGCCGCCGAGAGCATCACAGCGGTGCCCAGCGTGCCGACCAGCTTGTCCCTGAGTCCTCGCATCCACGCCCCCCTGCCGGTACCGCGTCCCCACCGCCGATCCTATGGTCCACGACCAGGTGGCATGGTGTAGAGCACTGATTTCCCTGCCGTCGCGGACGCCTATTGCGCCCAGGGTCGGCGGCAAAACCACAACCGAATATTTGAAGGAGCTTCCCGTGCCGGGCTACGCCAACCGCATCATCCGCTTCGACTTCCCGGAGTTGTCTGAGCCTGGGGATCAGGTCTATGTCGTGTTGCGGAACCGGAAGACGGTGCCGTTGGAGATGCTGACCGGCCCGGAGGATGGGGTGCAGGAGGAGACGAAGGATCCGGCGCGGTTCTCCCGGGAGGCGATCGCCCGCATGGTAACCGACTGGCATGTCTACGATGCTTTCGGCGCCGGTGCGGATCAGGAGCCGCTGCCTCTGCCGGCCACCCCAGAGCTGGTGGCGAAGCTTCCGATCGAGATCCGCACGACGTTGTCGAAGGCGTTGTCGCCGGACCCTACCCCGGCGGGCTAGACCCCTACTTCGAGGAGGTCCTGCTGCCCGCCGAATCCATCTATGAGGGCACGTGGAACTCCGGCGCGCCGCCGGAGGAGCTGGTCGATTTCGAGGTGATGCGCGAGATGGGCTGGACCTGGCACCAGCTTCAGGAAACCCCCTGGTACGTGCGCCGCTTCACCTGGGATCTGATCTGTGCCCGGCGGGCTGCGGAGAACGAGCGGCGTAGCCGCGACAGCTGACTGGCGAAGGGAGCCGTGCGTCATGCCGGAGATCCTGGAACCGGGGCTGTTCACCCAGCTGTTCACCTCGCTGGTGGAGGAGTCGGCGGCCGAGACCGCGTCGATGATGAACACGCTGGCCGACATGTCGGTGGCGCGGGCCCGTGAACTGCTGCTGACCTACCGGGCCGATGTGCTCGGGCCGTCGACGTCACCGCATGGGGAGCCGCCGGCGTTCCGGTCGGGGAATCTGCGGGCCTCTCTCGGTCATGACGAGCCGAAGCCGGGGGACTACGGCACCTTCTCGGTGTTGATCGGGCCGCGCCCGGGGTTCCGCACCGGCTACGGCACGCACCGGGAGGCGTCGCTGTACGGCGGGTACCTGGAGCACGAGCAGGACCACCCGTTCTTGAAGCGGGCGGTGCGGGAGGCGACCGCGCTGCACCGGGATCTGGGTGGGTTCCGGTTCACGCAGTGGATGGGCAGGGGCAACGGCCATGCCTGGGGGTTCCGCTGAGGGGGTTGTCACACACATAACTGAATAGCGCACAGCCTGGGAGGCCGCGGTGGCCGATGTCATCGCGGACTTCGCGGTCCGTATCGGCGCGATCGTCTCGCCGTACAACGCGGCGCTGGCTGATGCCGCGGTCCGCGGGGAGCGTTTCACCGCGCTTCAGACGGCCAACGCGGATGCGATTCGCGCCTCCAACCGGAGGCTGGCTGACGGGTTCGGGGCGGTCAAGGTCGCTGCCGCCTCGGTCGGGTTGGCGGTCGCCGCCTCGGCGACGGAGTCGGTGCGGTGGGCCGCCACCTTTCAGACGCAGGTCACCCGGCTCTACACCCAGGCTGGTCTGGATGCGAAGCAGCTTGCTGCCGCGCACCTGACCGCTGACGGGCTGACCAAGCAGCTCCTGGAGATCGGGAACGAGGCCGGGTTCGCCGGGGACCAGGTCGCCGAGGCCCTGTACTTCCCTATCTCCGCGGGTCTGGGCCTGTCGCAGGCCTTGGGGATGGTGGAGCAGGCCGAGCGTGCCGCGAAGCTCTCGGGCGCCGATCTGACCGATACGACGGTCGCGCTGACCTCGGTCATGCGGGGCTACGGGGACCAGCTCCGTGATCCGGCCAAGGCGATGGCCGAGATCAACGCGGTCGTCGGCCAGGGGATGATGGTTTTCGGCGACTTCAACGCCTCAGTGAAGAACTGGTCGCCGACGGCCGCCACCCTGCACGTTGATCTGCTGTCCGCGGGGGCGGCGCTGGACTTCTTGACCGACCGGGGTGATTCGGCGGCGACCGCCGGAACCCGGCTGTCGATGATGCTGGCGATGATGGTCGGCCAGTCCAAGCAGGCGTCGAAGTTCACCTCCGAGCTGGGGCTGTCGACCACGGACGCCATGTCCAGCCAGGCGGCTTTCAACACGGTGTTGAAGGACACCGGGCTGACGGTCACCACGCTGGCCGATGACCTTCAGAAGCCGGACGGTGTGTATGTCGCCCTGAAGCATCTTCAGGATGCGATGAACGCCAAGGGCATGAGCGAGAACGCCCAGAACAGCCTGTTGACCAAGCTGTTCGGTGGCGGCAAGTCTTTCCGGGGCGTCGCTGAGCTCACCACCCAACTCGACCAGCTCCAGATCAAATACACGCAGGTCGTCGACCAGGCCAACGGCGATGCGTGGGAGGCAGCCTGGACCCGCAACGCCGGCACGCTGCGCCAGCAACTGGATGTGATCGGCGCCCGCTTCCACAACGTCGGTGTCGA
The DNA here is from genome assembly GCF_039531695.1 of Catenulispora yoronensis. Lineage (NCBI taxonomy): Bacteria > Bacillati > Actinomycetota > Actinomycetes > Catenulisporales > Catenulisporaceae > Catenulispora > Catenulispora yoronensis. The sequence continues at coordinate 49,694 of NZ_BAAAQN010000006.1, read as the reverse complement.
AGCCGGCGACTACATGATCCCGAAGATCTCCGCCGGGATCACCTGGCTGGAGACGACCGGGGCGGCGGCCTGGAACAAGTTCTGGGGCGGCCTGACCGGGGCGTCGGGCCAGACCGAGGGAAAGACCGGTGCCAACCCTTTCGCCCCCGGGCACCGGAACAGCCACACTGGTGTGCCGCTGGCGGACACCGAGGACAGCTCCAACTGGCGTAAGGCCGGTGAGGCGGTCCGCTCGGTCGCCGCCGACGTCTCCACGTTCGCCGGTGAAGTCCGGGACGCCGCCGCCGTGGTGCTGCCGATCCTGCTGCACATCGGGCAGTCGGTCGCCGACACTGTCGGCCACGACCTGCTTTCCGGCGCGCACACCCTGGTCGGTGTGGTCGGGCCCGGCATCGAATGGTTCGCCGACCTGGTGCGTGACCACCAGGGCGAGTTTCAGTTCTTCATCGACGGCGTGCTCGGCGCCCTGGCGGTGAAGTGGACGGTGCTTGCCGGGCTTCGCACCATCTCCTTCATCGGGGAGATGGCCACCGCGATCATCGGCTTCCCGCTGCGGCAGGCAGGCCAGATCGGGGAGGCCATCTCCGGTGTCGGCACCGCCTGGTCGGCGTTCGGCCGCAGCGCCGGCGCGATCGGCTCCAGCGTGGCCGGGACGTTCGGCACGGTCTACCGCGGGGTGGCCGACGGCACCGAGGCGATGGCCCGCTACGTCGCGATCGGCACCGGATCCTTCGATCCGGCGCTGCTGGCGCAGGCCCGCGCCGCGCAGGTGGCGGCGAATGCGCAGCAGGAGCTGGCGCTGCAAACCCTGGAAACCTCCCAGGTGGAGGCCGACGCTGCCGCCGAGCGTGCGGTGTTTCTGGCGCGGGCGTCGGCGGCGGCCACCGGGGTGTCGGACGCGACGCAGAAGGCGATGATTGCCGATGCGGCCGCGGCCCAGGTCAGCGCCGAGAAGCTCGGCGTGTACGCGCAGATGGCCGAGGTCGACGCGGCGCAGGCGGCCGCGGCAGCCGAGCAGGCCGCGACAGTGGTCGCCGCGGCGGAGGGCCGGATGGCTACTTCGACGGCGGCGATGTCCGCCGACGCCGCGGCGGCCGAGACGGCCGGGGCCGGTTTAATGGGCGGGCTCGGCGTGGGGCTGCCGATCATCGGCGGGGTGGTCGCCGGGATCGCAATGCTCGGCACGACCCTGCTGTCCACCTCCGACGACGCCAAGACCGCGTCGGTGTCGGTCGATCAGTTCACGGCGGCGATGGTCCGCAGCCGCTCCGGCATGTCGGATGCTTCGGCTGACCTCGGCCGGGCGGCCCAGGACCTGAAAGCCTTCGACGCCTGGGAGAACACAGCCTCGCACGTCAAGGACAAGTTCGACGGCCAGAACATGATCGACATGGTCAACGGGCTCAACGAGCTCAAGACCGTGATCCCGCAGACGCTGGATCCGATGGCCCGCCTCGGCGTGGTCCTGGGCAAGCTGAACCAGCAGTACGGCGCGGACGGCGCCACCTTGAAGTCCTATGACGGGGCGCTAGCGCAGCTGGTCACCTCCGGCCGCGCTGACCGGGCGGCAACGCTGATCGACCAGATCCGGTCGGTGGTCGGCACCAACCACGAGGCGCTGATCAACGCCGAGCGGGACTTCCCGCAGTACTACGCCGCCCTGGCCAAGATCGACGCCGAACAAGCGCTGGGAGTTGCTACTACCGACCAGGCCGCTGCCGCCAACACCGGTCTGGACGACACGCTGAAGAAGCTGTCGGACACCACCGACCGCACCAAAGCCCAGTACCAGGCCATGTCCGACGTGATCACCAAGTCCGCGTCGATCGACTCGCTCCAGCGCCAGTTCAACGACTTGAGTCAGACCCTTGAGCGCAACGCGACCGATTTCAAGGGCTCGGCCAAGGACATCACCGGCAACTCCGATGCCGCGATCGCCAACCGCCAAGCCATCTCCGACATGGCCACCGCGATCTTGGACATGCACGGCAAGGAGATCGACGCCGGCGGCGACATTGCCGCAGCCAACGTCAAGATGGCCGAGCAGGTCGTGCAGCTGGAGGCGGTGGCCACCCAGGCCGGGTTGTCCCGGGACCAGATCGACCAGCTGCTGAAAAAGTACGGCCTGATCCCGCCGGAGCTGGACACCAAACTCAAGCTCGACTCCAGCAGCCTGGACGCAGCCCTGAACAAGCTGACCGAGATCCAGACGATCACCGGCGGCGGCACCTCCGGCCACCGCATCTTCGCCAGCTACGACGTCGGCGGCTGGGTACCCGGAGCCGCTGGGCAGCCAGTCCCGGCCATCGTGCACGCCGGCGAGTACGTCCTGTCCAAAGACATGCTCGCCGGACGCGCACCGATCGACCCGCGCGCACTGGCGATGCTGGCCGCCCCACGCGGCGGCCCGCTACCAGGCCTGTCCGGCGGCGGTACGGGCGGCACGACCATCATCGTGCCGGTCACCGTGCAGGGCGCACTGCTATCCACCGAGACCGCAGTACAGCAGGCCGTTATCACTGCAATGACAAGGTTCGGGCTTCGTAATTCCAGCACATACGTGCCGTATGCGGCAGCGAGGAGTCGAGGCTCGTAGTGGCTACGGACAGCAGTGCGTTACTTTGGCAAACGACTGCGGGCTTGGACGGCCAAATGCTCGGCGGCGGCGCAGCTTTCTGGAAAAGGGGCAGTGGATGCAGTAGGGACCTGGAATATAATAAATCCAAATGATGTGCCCCAGCTCATGACGCAGTCTCTCCAAGGCCTTTCCCACATCTTGGCATCCGAATGTGGGATTCCAGGAATTGGTGAACTGGCATCGGTGAAGAGATTCTCGCTGGTTCTATAATATTCAACAGTGACGAATTCTTGATTCTTTGAAATCCATCCGCAAGCTCTTTTGCTTTCGACTCCTTCTGATGGGACATCGTCGCCAGGGTTGAGATTCATCGAACTCATGTCAGATTCAGTCAAGGCGTTGCAGGGGGATGGCAAGCTATTCAGGCTAGGTGGCCCAAAGAGCCAATTGAAAACGGTAGCCTTGGTGTCGCCGATAAAAGTCGTGACGCTGTTCGCTGTATACGTGGCCAGGCTAATAATAACAACAGTGAGTGTGAGGCTAGATGTCAGACGGGGCCTTTCGGCGCAAAATCTAAAGGCTTCGATAGCTAGTCGAAGCGGAACGAGCACCATAAAAATCAGGAATCGGCGCGCGGGGCTAGCGGGGCGCCGCTTAGGCGCGGCTGGCCTCAACGTGTAGGGGGTCCTTGTCGTCTGTGAGTTCAGCTGCGGAGTATCTGCGGCGTTCGGGAGAGTAATGCCGGCGGCCGGAGAGGCGATAGGGTTGGCTGGTTGCTTGCTATTGACCACTGCGGTTGTGGCCGCCATCATGGCGCGAACCACCGGAACTGCGGGGCGTTTTAGAGGATTTTTCAGCAGTAGGTGTGAGATCGTTTCGGCAAGTTTTCCCGCATTTGCTGGTACAGGCGCATCCTCGGTCTTAATTGCCAGCAGGGTGGCCAAGTCAGTGCTGCGCCTGAAGGGTGGAATGCCCTCTAGCGCTTCGTAGAGAGTGGCGCCGAGTGAGAAGAGATCTACCGAAGGTGTATCTTCTCGGCTCTCAAGGCGTTCTGGTGCTGTATAGTCCACAGATCCGACGAATTGGCCACTGCTAGTAATTGACGTATCGGTGTAATGTCTTGCGATGCCGAAGTCAGCGAGCAGTACGCGTCCATCGTCCGCCAGTATGATATTTGCTGGCTTCACATCCCGGTGCACGATACCCGACTTATGCGTTGCCTCCAGGGCATCAAGCACGGCAAGCCCGATCATGACTGCCTGTTCTGGAGAAACGGGCCCCCTAGTCTTCAGTACGGAGGCGAGGGAGGGTCCTTTAACGTACTCCATTACCATCCATGGCGCGTCGTCATGCTCAACGACGTCGTAGGTGGCGACAACATTGGGATGGTGGCGAAGCCGTGCAGCATGCTGCGCTTCTCGCCTCGCACGAGTCAAAATTCCGCGTCGCGCATCGTCGCCTATGCCGTGAACGAAGTTGACTTGCTTGAGTGCTGCGTCGGTGTTGAGCACTTCATCCCAAGCATGCCAGACACAGCCCATGCCGCCATGGCCAAGTAGAGCTATCAGCCGAAAGCGTCCGGCAACTATGGTGCCTTCTTCAACGCTCTGCATGGCAGCCCCTCCAAGCGACACCTTGTATGAGGCAAGCGTACGACTCCGGCCAATCGGGCGGTATGGAGTTGGACAACTGTGCAGAAGAGGTCAACAGTGGCAACCAACCTGAACTGGCCGCGCCTCCAAGCGTTGTGGGCGCCGACCGGTCACATCGGCTACGGCCCCTCGGCCGGTTCCTATGAGCTGTTGCCGTGGGTGGATGTGACCCGGCGTCTGATCGGGCCGTGGCAGATCAACCGTGGCCGGCAGTACGAGCTTGACCAGGTGACGGCCGGAACCTGGTCCGGAGTGCTGGACAACCGGGACGCCTTGTTCGATCCGGGCAACACCGGCTCGGCCGTGGCCGGGCAGGTGGTGCCCTATCAGCCGTTCCGGATCCGGGCGCAGTGGCCGGCCACCGCGAACCTTCTCACCCCAGCCCAGGCGATCGCGCTCACCACCGCACAGGCCAACACCAGCCCCGGAACCACTCCGGACCCGACCGGCTGCGGCTGGACCGCCACCGCAGGTGTAAGCGCTCTGACCTACCCTTCCAGCAGCAGCGCTTTCGTCGGCAACTACGTGCTTCAGGCAGTCGCCGGGGCAGGGGCTTCGGCCTGGATCACCTGCAACCAGCCCGCTACCGCTGGGATCGCCTACAGCTTCCAGATCCGGGCGCGCATCACCTCCGGTCCGGCGCTGCAACTGCTTCCCAACATCGAGTGGCGCTCCCCGACCGGGGACACCGTCGATGGTGCGAACGGGGCACCGGTCACCGTCGGGACGGCCTGGACTTTGCTGACGGTGTCCGGGACCGCGCCGGCCGGGACGGGCTTCGCCGTGCCGGAGATCGCGATCCACACTGCGGCGGCCACGACGCTGCAACTGTGCGCGGCGCAGTTCGAGGCCGCGCCGGCACCCACCGTCTTCACCAACCCGGGTATCTGGTTTCCGTTGTTCACTGGTGGGATCGAGCGGTATCCGCAGACGTGGCGGCAGCAGGGCACGCTCGGGTTCATCCAGGCCACCGCGGTGGATGCGTTGGCGCTGCTGGCCCAGTCCCGGTTGGGTGATCCGTTCATGGCGGCGGCGTTCCGCTTCGCTGGGGACGGTGCGCTGGCCCCGTCCCTGGCCTACCTGCTGGCCGACCCCTCAGGCGGGCTGTTCCTGGACAGCACCGGGCAGCGTGACCCGGCACAGGTCGCGATCAGTAACCAGGGCCCTGGGACGCTCAATGCCGGTGTCGCCCGGACCTCGGCCACCCCGGCCGGAATGTTCATCTGCCCGCCGGGCGCGACGGTGGTGAACATCGCCAGCAGCGCCGGGGCCGGTCGCGGCGACTACGACCTGCCATGCAACATGTCCTACATTCAGCTGCCGCCTTCACGCGCCGGGATCACCGGTCCGGGCGCCACCGGGGCGGGTTTCACCCGGATGATTGCCTTCCGGGTGTTGGCAGCGCCCAAGACGCAGTCGGCGCTGTGGATGGCCACCGCCGCAGCTCCAGGCCCGGCATACAGCTACATGCCTTCGGCTGGGCTGTGGGTGGGTCCGGATCTGACGGTGTCGGCGGTGCTGATGGACGGCAACCACCAAAACGCCGCTGGTGTTCAGGCGTTGGGCAAGGTCGAGCTCGGCCAGTGGCATGTGGCCTTCATCGGCCTCAGCGCCGATGGCAGTACGTGGAGCGGAAACCTGGATGGCGCCGGGTTCACCGCTGGGCTCAGCCCGGCGTGGGTGCCGCCGGTCGGCGGGTTCACCCAGGACTTGATCGGGGCGGCGGCCGGGGCCGGCGGGTTCGGGTCCACGCGGTACAACCTGTCCGGGGACGTGGCGCTGGCGATCGAGTGGCCCGGGGTGCTCAGCGCCGCGCAAACCGCCGCGATCGTCACGGCCTGGCGGGGCGGCTGGGCCGGGGACTCCACAGCTATCCGGTTCACCCGGATCCTGGCGGCGGCCACATGGAACGGGCCGCGCGCGGCGGCCGGCAACACAACGTCGATGGCCGCGGCGGTGGACCTGGACGGCACCGATGCCGCCTCGGCGCTACAGGCAGTCGTCGACACCGAGGGCGGTGTCATGTACTGCGACGCCGCCGGCACCATGCAGCTGATATCCCGTTCGGCCCGGTGGAACCCGGGCCCGGCCACAGTGGTGTTCGGGGAGAACACCACGACCGGGGAATGGCCGTTCGCCGACCAGCCGGTGTTCGATTTCGATCCGACGCTGGTGACGAACCTGGCCGAGGTCACCCACAGCTCCACCGGACTGGTGCTCACCGCCCAGGACTTCATCTCCCAGCGGCTCAACGGTGTCCGAGACCGGCAGGTCAGCTCCCAGGCCAGCGACATGCAGGAATGCCAGGACAAGGCGGCCTGGCTGGTCGCCCGCTACGCCGCACCCCACACCCGGGTCGCGTCCTTGACCGCACATCCGGCGGCGATGCCGACGATGTGGCCGATCGTGCTGGGACTGGATCTAGGCGCACGAGCCAAAGCCATCCGGCGCCCACCGGCTCCGGCCGCGCCGGTGGTCGTGGACGGCTGGGTGGAGAACATCGCCTGGAGCGTCGATACCAGCGGCGATGCCACCGTGACCTACCAGATCTCCCCGGCCGACCCGGCCATCTACGGGTTCGCCGACACCGCCGTGTTCGACCGCTTCGTGTTCGGCTACTAGGCCTGGACACCCGCCAGCTTGGAGGGTCGCGGTGGCCGCTGTTCTGGTGCCCGCACCGGTCACGGTGGTCGGCGGGGTCACCGTGTTCACCAAAGACCTGTGGAACAACGGCCCGGCCCTGGCCGATGCCTGGCTGCGCGACCCGCCCCGGGCGATCCTCGCCCAGACCGTTTCCCAGTCCATCCCCACCGGCGTCGACACCCCTGTGGCATTCGACCAGGTCATCGTGGACAACCGTGCGGGACGCAGCAGCGATGGCACCGCCTGGAGCGCCCCAGCCGCCGGTATCTACCTGGTCACCGCCACCTCCAACCTGGCCTGGAACGGCGCCGCCGGGGCGTTCGTCGGCAACCACATCACCGCCACCGGCCAAGGCACCTGCGCCGCCACCGAAATCCCGGCCACACCAGGACCAGCCCGGTTCCAATACAACCTCGGCGCGCTGATCGCCCTGAACGCCGGCGACGCCATCCAGCTGCGCATCTTCCAAAACAGCGGCCAACCCTTACCCACCGGCTTCTCCGCCACCGGCAGCCGCCTCAACGCCCGCTGGATCGCCTCCCCCTAACCCGCTGCTGATCGGAGCTGACCCGTTGGCCAGGCTGCCGCCCCACGTACCCCAGATCTCGACCGGCGATCCGATCACCGCCGCCTTGTGGAACTCCTTCATCTACGCCGCCAACTTCCACCTGCGCGCCCCCTCAGCCCTGCTGTACCAGTCCGTTTCCCAGTCGGTACCGCCGATCACCCGGGTCCGCATCACCTACGACTCCCCGGTCCGCGACACCGACGGCGGCCACGACCCGGCCAACAACTCCAGCCGCTACACCATCAAAACCGCCGGCACCTACCTGGTCGCCGTAGCCTCCGGCACAGCCCTGCAAGGCCCGGCCGGAGGGGAGCAGTCCGTGGGCATCCTGGTCAACGGCACCACCTTCTGGGCTGACCACCTGCGTGCCCGCGACCAGGCGTTCTCCGCCATTCTCGGCAGCTGCACCGCCGAGATCCCGTTCCAGATCGGCGACTTCGTCGAAACCAGCCTGTGGCAGGACTCCGGCCTAACCCAAACCACCATCGCCTCCACCACCGTTGGTAGCTGGATGGGACTGCACTGGGTGGGGGTGTAGATGCCCCCGCCATACCCGCAGCCGATCCCGGGCGGAGCCAACGTCACACAGACCGGAACCGCCGCCCTGTGGAACGCCAACATCCCACCGATCACCAACTTCCTGACACACCGGCCGTTCGCCTACCTGTGGCAGACCATCGCCCAGGTACTGCCGGGCACCTCCGACCGGCCCAGAACACCGATCCTGCTCAACGCCGGATACGACAACTCCGGAGCCCACAGCACCACCGTCAACACCTCCCGCTACACCTGCCAGCTTCCCGGGCTCTACCACGTCATCGGCCAGCTCGGACTACAACTCCCGGTCATCGTCGGCACCGCTGAGCGCACCTCGCACCTGGAGATCCGAATCAACGGCACCGCCTACACCGATGCCCCGCTCATCTTCGACACCGGCCCGGCCAACACCGGAGGCACAGTGCAAGCCTCGATCTACGCCCAGCTCAGGCTCGGCGACTACATCGACATCACCGGCGAGTCCTACTTCAACCCTATCACCACCTTCACCGACTACCGCCGCCCGGCGATGTTCGTGCACTGGGTCAGCATCTGACCCGACGCACTGACCCCGGCCAGGCCACCAGACCATGACCGCTGCACTCGCTATTGCCGTCCTGCTGCTGTGGTGCTGGGGCGCCGCCCTGGTACTACAACCCCTGCTGGGCCCAGCCGTCCGCCAACTCGCCGCCGAAAGCCGGGCTCTGGCACGACGGCTACGCCGAACCCTCCGCCGCTGACCTGCTCACCGAACACCACAACTGAACACGAGGCCCGATCATGAACCTGGAAGGCTGGTCCGTCACCGCCGCCTCCGCCACCGCCGTGGCCGGAGCCGCGTGGACCGCGCTGATACGCGGCGGCCGACACACCCGCCGCATCATGCACGCCGTGGAAACCATCGAACGCCACTCCATCGAACTGGTCCCCAACCACGGCTCCAGCTTGCGAGACCAGGTCGACCGGATCGCCACCGAACAGAACCGCCACAGCCAAGTACTCGATGACCACACCGCTGTGCTCGGGGAGGTGCAGCGCACCGTCGCACAGGTGGCGGCCGTCGTCGCCGAGCACGCCGCCCGCAGCAGCACACAGAACTAGAACCTCCCGCACCAGCACTAGCACCGGCACCGGCCCTCACCTGACCTGCCACGCCGGGACGACGTCTTCACCCCAGCGCCGACGCCCCTCGGCACACACTCTGATGCCCTAACCGGGCCGCAGCCGCGCTCAGTCTTCCTCGCCCGCACCCTTCCCGGCCGCCGCCCCGGCGTCGGCCGACACAACTGAATAGGGCAGCTCGCATGACCGTGTTCTTCCCCGATATCAGCTCCTACGAGGCCGGGCTGACCATCCAGCCCGGCACCGTCGCCGTCATCGCCAAAGCAACCGAAGGCGTCTACTACCGCGACGCGCAATACACCAACTTCAAGAACCAGGCCGCCCGCGTCGGCGCGATCTTCTGCGCCTACCACTTCCTGAAAGCTGGTGATGGCGCCGCGCAGGCCGAGTACTGCCACGCGATGGTCGGCTCCACCCCGGTGATGCTCGACGTGGAGACCGAAGGCACATCAAAGCCGACTGTGGCCGACTGCCTGGACTTCATCGTCCGCATGCGCTCCCTCGGCGGCCGCGTCTGGGGCTGCTACTTCCCCCGCTGGTACTGGCAGCAGGTCGGCGGGAACCTCGCGGAGCTCGGCGTGGCCATCGTCGCCTCCGGCTACCCCGGCGGCTACTCCGACACCGACCCGAACTGGAACCCCTACGGCGGGGTCGCTCCGCTGATCTGGCAGTACACCGACGCCCAGCCGTATGGCGGGCAGCACATCGATTTCAACGCCTACCGCGGCACCCCTACGCAACTGGCCGACCTCATAAACGGCACCAGCCCTGCCGCCCCCGAACCGCCCGCCACCACTCCGACGGAGGACGACCACATGCCCGCTTTCGCCACCGGTGAGATCCCGAACGACACCGCCGCCCACATCATCGCCCCGCCGCCGGCCAACATCGGCAGCAACTGGGGCAACGTCTGGTTCTCCCTCGGGTCGGACTTCGGCGACGTGACCGTGCGCGTCGCCGCCTACATCCACGGCCGCGGCTGGGACGTCCACGACAACGTCGTGGTCCCGGCCGCCGGCGACCGGGTCAACCCCTGGGGCGGCCCGCTCCCGGCCGGCGTCCAGAAAATCAGCATCGTGCGGGCCAACACCGGCCCGGCGCTGACCTACCTCATCGAGGCCGCCGCCCGCTAAGGACACAGTCCACAGCCCGCACGGTCCACGCTCCACCCGATCGCCGCCCATGCTGAAGCAGGGCGGTCCTTTCACGCCCATCCACAACTGAATAGGGACACCCAGTGGCATCTCTGCTGTCCACGCTGGAGAAGCGCCTCGCCGAGGACTTCGCCCGCTACCACATCCGCACCCAGGCACTCCGGTTCATTGGCTCCGTCGCGGCCACCTTCGCCCTCCAGCTGGCCACCGGCACCGGTGATGTCGGTTGGAAGGCGGCGCTGGCTGCGCTGTTCGCCATCGCGGTTACCACCGGCCGGCAGATCTGGCCGACCCTGCCGTGGCAGTTGGTCACCGACCATCTGCACGCCGCCCAGGACGCCGAGACCGCCCCGCATACCGGCCTGGCCGCCAACCCCCCGGCGCCCGGCCCCGGGGCCTGACCCGACGACACCGTTCCGGACATCCGGAACGCCGGTGCCGCGTCCCCTTTTTGCGTTTCAGAGCTAAGTGTTCTTCATCTGGTAGACGGCCTGGTGATGGATCGACTGTTCACACCGGCCTGCCCGCCCCGGCGCGAACCTGCGCGATGTCGATCCCGTCTTGCAGATCGGTGCAGGGGCCGTCGCCAGCGCGGGCGCGCATGGCTGCGGCCAGGCGCCGGAAGTGCACGTCAGGCATCATCGCCTGGGCCTGCTCGATGGTGACGAACCGGTATTCCGACAGCTCTCCATCGGTGAGCTGGATCCGTGCGATCTGCGCCTCGTCCAGGACCCCGCCGTCGTAGGCGTAGGTGATGATCGGTGGCCGGTCGGTGGCGTGCATCCAATCGGTGCACAGCAGCTCGCCGGGCTCGATGTTCAGCGCCAGTTCCTCCGCGCACTCCCGGCGGGCGGTGACGCGTGGCGGCTCGTCGTCATGCGCGCCGCCGCCAGGCAGCGACCACTTGAGGTTGGCGGGGCTGTAGGGCTGGTGGACCAGCAGCACCCGGCCGTCGGCGTCGACACAGACCATCACTGCGGCGAGCAGGACTTTGGGCAATTCGGCCAGCCAGATCGGGCGCGGCTTGTGGACGGCCTTGGGTAGCGGCGCGGCTCCGTGTTCCAGAGACCGGGTGTAGACGTGGCCGAGCTTGGCCGCCAGCACACCGCGGGGATCATCAACGATTGCGGCTAGTGCGACCAGGCTCGCCAAGGCGACATCGGCGAGCTCGTCGGCGACGTCGGCCATGGTGTGCGTCTGGCCCTTCCTGGGGTTCGCGGCAGTTGCGCCGCTGAGGGCGGAGGCGGCCTCGCCGGCCTCCTCCATGATTTTCAGCAGGCCTAGCCGAGCAAACTCAGCAGCGTTGACGTCTGCATGCTGGTCGATCCACGCTCTCTGCTGTTCGATGATTGCCCAAGCGTGCTGGTCCATGATCTTCGCCTCCGATACGTGGTCCATCCGTCGCAGCAGGCTGATGCCGCGGGGCTTCGTGGCGGTGGCCTTCTCTCACTTGCCTGAACGTGTGGCTCTCGCTTCTGTGCGGTCCGACGCGTCAGGCCACTTGCTCCCCGAGCTCGAACTGGGCCTTCTGGAGGCGGAACAGCTCGGCGAAGCCGGCGTCGGCTGCCATCAGTTGCTCGAAGCTGCCCTGTTCCACGACGCGGCCGTGGTCCAGGACGTAGATGTAGTCGGCAGTGCGGACGCTGGCTAGGCGATGGGTGATGAACAGCACGGTCTTGTCCGCAAGTAGGGTGCCGACCTTCTCGTAGGCGGCGATCTCGGCTGCCGGGTCCAGAGCAGCGGTGGGCTCATCCAGGATCACCACGTCGCCGTCGCGGAAGTATCCGGAGCGTGCCAGTGCGATGGTCTGCCACTGGCCGCCGGAGGGTTTGACGCCGTTGGTGTAGTCCCGGCACAGCAGAGTGTCGCCGCCGAAGGGCAGATCGTGGACGAAGTCCGCGCCAGCGTCGCGTATCGCGGCCGACACGGCGTCGGGGTCGCCGCTGCCGTGTCGGCCGATGCGGATGTTCGCGGTGGCGGTGAACGGCCAGCAGTAGAAGCCCTGTGACAGCAGGCCGACGTGGGAGAACATGCCGCGCCGGTTAATGTCGGTCGTGGCGATGCCGTCCCAGGCGACGTGGCCGCCGGTGGGCAGGTACAGCCCGGCAAGGATCCGCGCCAGGGTGGTCTTGCCCGAACCGTTGTGGCCGACTAGCGCGATGGTTTGTCCGGCGGTGATGGTCACGTTGACTCCGGACAGGGCAGGGGTGTCGGAGCCGGAGTAGGTGAAGGCGACGTCTACGGCCTCGATTCGCTGCGGCGCTGCGGTCACGGGTGCGCCGTGGTGTGGGATCGCCAGTTTCCGGGCTTCCACGCAGGCACGTTCCCAGTCCGAGACGTACAGTCCGAGTTCGTAGAGCTGGTTCATGTAGGAGACCAGGGCCGACAGGTGGGATGTGCCGGTGCGCAGTGCGTAGGCGGCGGTTCCGACTGCGGCTAGCGCGATGGTGCCGTGGGCCAGCAGCAGTCCGAGCAGGAGGTAGGCGGACGCGGTGGCCGTGCCGGTGGCCGCACCCGCGGCGATGTTGCTGCGCATTTGTGTGCGGCCCAGACGGCGCTTCTCGATGTCCATGCGTTGCGTGAGGCGGCGGTAGTGCTGGAGCACGAAGGATCCGGCGTCGTGGACACGGATCTCCTCGGCGGCGTCGGCCGAGGTCAGCAGCCAGGACAGTTGGCGTTGCTGGCGGGCAAGTGTCAGGGTCTTGAGGCGGGAGCGGTACATGTGTTGGGAGCGCTTGAGCGCCGCATAGCCCGAAGGCAGCACGATCAGCGGTAGCAGGACCAGCAGTATAGGATGCAGCACCGCTAGGACCCCGCCTACAGCGACCAGGGACAGGATGCCGCCGGTCAGGTCGACCAACCGGTCCACGGCGTTGGATACCCAGCTCGCGCCGTACTGTGCGGTGTCGACCAAGGTCCGGAACTCCCCGTCCTCGTAGGCCAGCAGCTCGACCTCGTTGGTCAAGGCGAACAGCTCGTCTTGGGCCAGGGCCTGCACGGCGGGCTCCAGCCAGGTCTGCGTTCCCAGCGACACGGCCTTGGCGACCCGGTTCGCTCCGGCCGCCGTGCCGGCCAGGATGACGGCAGGGATGGCCGAGCGGATGCGTTCGGGTGTGGCGCCGCCGGCCAGAAGTGCGCGCAGCACCCCGTTGACGGCCAGCAGCCCGAAGACGCTGAACACCGCTCCGAACAACTCGCAGGCGGCGAGTATTAGCGTTCCGCGGCGGCTGGCCCGCCAGGAGATCTTCAGGCAGGCCCACATCTGCCGGGGTAGCCGGGTGGCGATGGTCCTCAGGTCGGTGGTGCCAAGAGCCCGGTCGTGGACCGACCACTCTCGGGAGTAGTCGCCGGCCGCGCCGAACAGCTCGTCGATCTCCTGTGCTTGCCCGCCGGTTTGCGCCGGAAGTGAAGCGGCGGTGGGCGTGGCGGCGGTCACCGCGTCGAGCCTTCCTGGACGGACGTTCTGGTGGTCGCGATCATTGCCTCACTCCGATCCGCGAATCCGCTCCGATGTTCGATGCATGGGTTCAACGAGTACATCCGTGTGAAGGTGTTCGCTCGTTCGAGCGAATCGCGGCCCTCGCGTTCCGGGGCCAGCTACCGCCGAGGATGGGAGGTGGCCCAACTCGTCTCCACCTCAGCGTGGATCTCCTCCGCCACGGCTGCGGCAGACCTACCGGCGACCTTGACGCGCCGCACTGGGTAGCCGTGAGCGGCCAGCGTTTCGGCGAGGGCGGTGAACATCTCGCCTTCGGTCGCGGCGGTGGCCGGGTCGTTCTGATGGAACCTGCTGTAGCCGCCCCGGGCCGCGGCCCGCTCGCGGCAGCGCTCGGGTTCGTCGTGGAGCACAAACGCGAAGTCGGGAAGCGGTAGGTGCCGGTACAGGTCGGTGATGAAGTCGGCGTCCACCCCGTCGAGTTGTTCCAGCACCAGCGAGGACAGCAGGTACCGGTCGCAGACCACGATGGTGCCGGCGGCGATCGCCGGTTCGATCACTGTGGTGGTGTGCAGGTATCGGTCGGCGGCGACCAGTAGGGCCAGCGGTAGCCCGTGGTAGTCGAAGGTGCCGTGGCGGGCGAGTTTGCCGATCTCGGAGTCTGAGGGCTGCGTGGTGTGCAGGACTGGTGCTAGCGCCGCGAAGCGTTCGGCCAGCAGCACGCTCACCGTCGACTTTCCGACCCCGCTTGGCCCGTCGAGCGTAACCAAGAGCCCTCGGCCGGATTCGTCTGAATTGCTAGGTCTCCGAGTTGTTGGTGTTTGCAGCGGTTTCATCGTTTCACCCACGATCATCCGTGTGCGCGCAGTAGGGTCGAGCGCATCGCAGTCGCGATAGCCCGGCGCGGATCGCAGCTTGACAACTGGTCGCCGGGATCGAACAAGGACCCTGCGACCCCGATGGCCGGTCCGGTCCGCGATGTGCATGGAGAGCTGATCGAATGACGAACGCGGTGGCGACCCACGGTGCCGACACTCGCCGGCACAAAGTCACGGTGGACGTGCACCTGCTGCTCACTGACGGCGAGCAGGTGTTGCTCGGCCGGCGGGCCGGTACCGGGTACGCCGACGGGGCGTTCCACCCGCCGTCGGGGCATCTGGAAGAGGGCGAGTCGGTCGTGGCCGCGCTGATCCGGGAGGCGGAGGAAGAAGTCGGCGTCAGGATCGATCCGGAGGACGTCGAGTTCGCACACGTCATGCACAACTCCTCCACCGGCGGACGCGTCGCATACTTCTTCCGCGTCCGCCGCTGGAACGGCGAGGTCACCAACCGCGAGCCGCACAAGTGCGACCAGCTGTCCTGGTTCCCCCTCGACGCCCTGCCCGACGACATGATCGAGTACTGCCGGGCCGCGCTAGACAGCATCGACAAGGGCGTCGAGTTCTCCGTCTTCGGTTGGTGAGGACGGACGGACGACCGGCCGCCGGGTGTCCAGAAACGCCTGGATGGCCTGGCGGTCCGGCAGCGGCGCGCGCTGCGGCAACTCGCAGCGCAGCGCTCCTGAGGCGCAGCCCCACAGCAGCGCCTCACGCGGCGACAGGTCGGCGGCCAGGGCCGCGAGCAACCCGCCGGAGAACGCCGCTCCGGCGCAGTGCGTGTGCCGCACCTGCACCGCGAACCCCGGAACCTGGACGAATTCCCCGCCGGTGCGGCTGAGCGCGATCGCGCCGTAGGCCCCGGCGGTGACGACCGTCAGTCGCGCGCCGGTTCGGTTGGACAGGCCAGCGGCGATGGTCACGGCGTCCTCGTGCCGCTCGTCGTCGACGTTGGCCTGAACGATGATCTTCGGGTGCGCGCGCATCGCATCCTGGACGGGCGCGGTGAGTTCGGTGCTTCCGATGTTGACCAGCGTCAGCGCCGAGGCGGCAGCGCGGATTGCGGCGACCGCCACGTCCTGGATCACCGGGTAGGCGTCGATGTAGGCGAGCGGGGCGCCGTCCAGCGCCGCCAGGTCAACGCTTGCCAGGTCTTCGGCGGCGCCAGCCAGGTGCAGGAACCACGTGCGGCTGTCCGCGGCGTCGCCGACGACTGTGATGTGTGGCGTGGTCACGCCCCGGCGGGATCCGGCGGTCGTGGTGATGCCGCGCTCGGCCAGCCAGCAGGTGATGCGCTGCCCGGCCGGATCGTCACCGACTCGGTTGGTCAGCAGCAGGGTGGGGTGCCCGAGAGCGGCGAGGACTGCGGCGGTCATCGGGGCGTCTGCGGCGATGGACTGCTCGACGGCGGTGATGACGGCGCCGCTGTTGGCGTCGGGGTAGCGCGGCACGGTCCAAAGGTCGGCGGCGGCCAGGTAGCTCAGGCATACCACCGGTGCGAGGGCGGCGGCGTTCATCTCAGGTCAGCCCCCACACGCGAAGGTTGCTGATCCGCTGCTGGAGCCGGTCCTTCGTCATGCGCTTGGCTGCGGCGTCCTCGGGGCTCTCTTGGGCGGCGCCGTACTGCCACCAGGCGGTGCCGGCGTTGCGGTCCATGACCAGGAACCGGTCCTTGACGGCCGGGCCGCGCACGATCAGCGAGACGGTGTCTGCCTCGGCGGTGACGGCGTGGACCATCGTGTGGTGCAGGGTGTAGGTGTCGCCGGCGGACTCGGTGCGGCAGTGTAGCGTCCGCAGCGCGGCCGGTTTCTGGTTCTCGTCGACCTCGACGTTCCCGAACTGGAAGTGCTGGTAGGAGCCGGCCAAGATCCGGGAGGCGTAGCTCCAGCGGTGGTTGTGGGGCCGGTCGAAGTGGCCGGGGCCGAAGATGTGCAGCCGGATCCGCACGCCGGTGGGATCGTCGTGCAGCACGAGCTTGTCCAGGATGTCGTAGTGCTCGCACAGCGCGCGCAGCTCGGGCCGGTTGGTGATGTCCTCGACGGCTTTGCCGAGCAGACCGGGGGTGTCCAGGGCGTTCAGGGCGTCGGTCGCGGCGGCGTGGACGGTCTCGATGTTATTCCAGTCGATGTCGCGCAGCGGCGCGACGATGCTGTCCAGCACGGAAGGTTCCTTCGTCTCTCAGGGAGGGCTATTCGGGCTTGGCGCTGGACTTCCACAGCCGGCACACCGGAACGATGTCCTCGTAGGTGTCGCAGGAGGAGGCGCCCATGACGACCTCCTCGGCCGGGCACCCGCCGAGGCATGCCGCGGCCTTGCAGCCTCCGCAGGAGAAGGTGGAAAGCGGCTTGGTGAACAGGTCGAACTCGTTGGCCCCGGTGTTGATCCTCACTTGGCCGTCGACCATGTTCGCGAAGTGCAGGTCGGTGTCGAACAGGTAGGAGCACACGTAGGCGCGGCCGTCGGGGAAGACGCTGATCCGGTCCAGGGTGCGGCCGATGCAGCCCTGGTAGCCCTCGGCGGCGTAGCGCTCCATCTGGTCGCGGCGGGTGTAGGTGGGCTGGTACCAGGCTTTCGTCTTGTACTCCGGTGCGGCCTGCGCGAGCCGGTCGCAGAACTCGACCCACTCCGGCGGGGTCATCGCCATGTCTGCGTTGCCGTGGCCAGCACCGATGGTGGAGAAGACGTGGAACTTCACCAGCGACACCCCGACCTCGTCGGCGATGCGCAGCAGGTCCAGGGCATCGCCCTCGTTGGCCTTGTTTACGGTGCAGATGATCCGCACGTCGAAGCCGCGCTCGGCGATCTGCGCGCACGTCTCCAGCGCGGTGTCGAAGGTGCCGGGTCCGCGGATTGCGTCGTTCGTGCCGGCGCTGCCGCCGTCGAGGCTGACCTGTACGTAGGCGAAGTCCGCTGGCTCCATCTGCGCGAACTTCTTCGCTGCGGGCTTCTGGGCGTTGGTCGTGGTGATGACGTCCTCGAAGCCCATCTTGCGGGCCAGCCGGATCGAGTCGATGAAGTCCGGGTGCGTCGTGGGCTCCCCGCCCAGGATCGTCAGCTTGCTGCTACCCATCCGCCGCCAGGTCTCCAACGTGGTGACGATCTGCGGCAGCGTCAGCTTGAGTGCCCGCTCCAGCCGCTCGCCCATGTAGCAGTGCTCGCACCGCAGCTGGCACGCCTCGGTGATGTAGAGGTACAGGTTGCGGAAGCGGCCGTAGGCGATCTTGTCGATCAGTTCGGTCTCGGGCACGTCCTTGCGCCGGGGCATGCGGGCATGCCCGTAGCCGTCGCCTCCCTTGGCAGGTATGGCGGGCATGGGCAGGTCGACTGTGGTCATTGATCAACCCCCTTGTTCGTTGGTGAGCAGGCGGGTCAGCAGAGCGCGGTGCCGCTGCTGGTCGAGCGATCCGTCCAGGGTCCAGACGGGCAGGCCGTGGTCGGCGAAGGCGATGCGTATCGCAGCCGAGGCGCGGCGGTAACGCAGGATCCGGTGCGCGAGCGTCCTGGGCTCGTCGGTCGGGCGGCGGGCCAGGATTGATCCGCAGTCGCCGCAGCGGCTGGGGTTGGCTTTGGCGATGGCGGCAGGCAGCCGCGGCTCGCCGGCGGCGTCCGGTTCGCAGTCCGCGCAGACTCGGCGGCAGGCGGCCCGCGACAGCAGGACCGAGTCCTCGGCATCCAGCTCCACCGGCACCACGCGGTAACCGGGAGCCGCCTCGGCCATGATCGACAGCCACTGGTGGACCTGGTCGCCGGTGCCGGGGAAATTGTCCAACAGCACATCGCCGGAATCCGGAGCCGTGGCGTCCGAGGTGAAGTACTCGTGCAGCACGCGTGCAACCTCGTCCGGCTCGATCCACCCCAATGACGTCGCTGTTGTCTGGGTGGCCCGCAGGGTCTGCCCGCTGACGTGCTCGCGCAGCCTGAAGACCCGGGCCGGGTCAAGAAGGGCGCGGCACAGGGTGGATTTGCCGGCGGCCGGCGGCCCGAATACCGCGATTGCGGCGGGCCGCTTCGTAGCGGGAAGCGGGCGCTCCGGGATCTCATCGGTCACTGCGGCCACCCACCATCGGCCTGGTTTTTCTGGGTTTCTCCCGTAACGCCGGACCTTGAGACGCTAGCCTGCCTACCTGATGTGCCGACCGAAGGGGTCTGCCACAACATGTAGGGGTTGGTTGTCTGATGAGTACGGACGCTGCTGGGTCCTGGGACAACGAGTACGCCACCGGCACGCGCTACGTCGCCGACGAACCGCCGGTCGGATTCGTCGCAGAGATCCTGGCGCTGGCCAAGGCGCACGGCGTCGAGTCCGGGATGTATCTGGGCTGCGGCAACGGGCGGAACTTCATCCCGCTGTCCGATGCCGGTCTGGAGCTGGTGGGCCTGGACATCTCGGCGACCGCCATCGAGCAGCTGACCGAGCGCGCGCCGCGCTACGCCGGGCGTCTGGTGGTCGGTGACTTGACCGCGCTGCCGGACGGGCAGCGCTACCCGCTCGTGATCGCCTTGCAGGTGATCCAGCACGGCAACCGGGAACAGGTCCACGGGCTGCTTGCCGACACATTGGCGCGGGTGGACGACGGCGGGCTGTTCGCGATCCGGGTCAACGCGGTGGGCACCGATGTGCGCCACACTCACGAGGTCATCGAACGCGACCCGGACGGCTCGTTCTCGGTGCGGTACACCGCCGGTCCCAAGGCGGGCCTGACCGTTCATTTCTGGGCTGCGGCCGAACTGGACGCGGCGATCCGCGCTGCGGGGCTGGTGCCAGTCGCCCGGCTGCGGCCGGAGTCGACCTGGCGCGAGCCGGCCGAGGCCGGGCAGTGGCTCCAGTGGGAGGGCGTCTACAGACGCTGAGACCGGCATCGTCAGCCCCGGTGCCCGGCGGTGATCAGGTCGCGGCCGAAGTCGCCGCCGGGCGTGCGCAGCACCGTGTGAGCGTGGTCGCCGGTGTTGTTGCAGTACTCGATCAAAAGGTCCGGGCCGGTGATGCGGTAGTAGTGGCCGGCGCCTTCCTTGTTCCGACCCAGGAAGGCGAAGTGCAGCTCAGTCTCCTTGACCGACGGCCGCAGCGGCGGCGCCAGACGTTCCAGATACAGCGCCAGCAATGCCGCGAACATCTGCCGCTGCTCGTCGTCCAGGGCGGCGACTGGGACACCCGAGGGGTCAATCAGCCGCGGGTTGACCTGCTCTTGGTTCCGGCTGCGGATGTCGCTAGGCGGGACAGGGGTGATCAGGGCTTTCTTGTGCAGATCGACGGGAAGAGACGCGAGCAGGTCACGGGCGAGGTGTTCCTCGGCGCCCAGCGGGGCGAGCACGGCGGTCCGGCCAGCGCGGACCCGGTGCGGGTTGGCCCCGAGGAACACGGGACCGACCGCGACCGCGTCACCCACGATTGTGGCGGTGACCGACAGGTGGTGGCCCTCGATCCGCCAGGACATCCGGGGGCTGCCGGGACGGCCGAATACGGCCAGGTAGTAGCCGCCGCTGTGCCGGTCCTTCCGCCCGGACTCGTCCAGGTCCAGCACCTCCTCCAGCGCCATGATTGTCACGGCCTGGGCCATGGCGTGCCGGGACAAGGCGGTGGCCAGCAGCCGGTGGAACGCCTTGCGCGTCGGCACGTCCATCTCCGTCAGCGACAAGCCGTGGTGGTCACGCGGGGTATAGGACCAGCGCGTGCGGTCGGGATCGGCGAAGCCGTGCAGGACGCGGTCCGACTGTGTCTGGCTCAGCCCGGCCAGGACGGTCTCGGTGGCGGCGCGCATCGCCTTGGCGGCGTCCTTCATCGCCGGCCTCATGCCGCCGCCCCGTGGGCTTCGGCGGCGATCTCGTCCAGAACCAGGGCGATGACGCTCTGGTGCTGGTAGGCGAACCGTATCGATAGATACCGGCCGGTCAGAGCCGCGCGCAGCTCACTGACCGCCGCCGATGCCGGCAGATCGCCGGCGCGGAGCTTGCGCCGAAGGTCCAGCAGCGCGTCGAGCCGGTGCTCGAACCAGCCCCGCTCGGGGATCAGTCCACACCACGGCCGCACGTCGATGCCTGCCATCACTTCCCACAGGACCCGGTCGGTTACCGGGCCGTCGGCTGCGGCGATAGCGACCAGGTGCGGGATGCGGACCGCGCCGCCAGCCGGCTCGGGCCGGTGTTCAGATACCGCTGGTAGGCCAACGCCGGGACTCTGGGTCCGCTCGGCGCGCACCGCCGCGAGATGCTCGGCGAATCGCGGGACTAGATCCGGACCGTCCCGGAACACCTTCTCCACCGTCGGGGTATCGGGCGTTTCGGAGCGCTGGGCATAGCACCACGGCTGGTGCTCGTACGGCGGGCAGTCGGTCGCGGAGGGGGTCAGCAGTTGCCGCTGGGTCTCCTCGGCATACAGGGTGAGGTAGGCGTCCATCACCGGCGAGGCCGCCAGGATCGCGTCGACCAGCGGCACATTCCGGCCGGGGCCGTGGCCGCGTGCGCCGGGCTCTGCCAGGACGGCCCCGCCGGCCAAGAGCGCGGCGAACACCAGGTCGCTGATGCGGTTGGGCATCGACTCGCGGTGGTGGAAGTTCAACGGCAACCCGTCGCCGAGCACGCACAGCTCGATGTCGCCGGGCATCACGTAGGCGTGTCCGATGTCGCCGAGGCTGCCGACGTGCTCCGCGGCGTCGGCCCACTCGGATAGGGGGAACTCGTAGTCCCGGGAGGTCATCGATGCCAGGTAGGCCGGGGCGGTGAAGTCGTAGGCGTGAGCGCCGGTCAGGCTGCCCGCGCCAGCCGCACCGAGGACAAGCAGCGGCCGGTGCTCGCGCAGCAGCTGGCCGAGGTCCTGGCCGACCCGGAAGCCGTCTTGGTGGGCGGTGACCAGCATGACCGGCTCGCGGTCGAACACCGCCACCCGCATCCGCTCGGTGTCCCGCAAGATCTTCGCAGCCTGGCGGCCAAGCTTGCCGTATCCGATCACCAGCGCCGGCCGTCCGGCCCAGGTCTCATCGCGTACCAGGTCGGTGACCGCGTCGATGACCGAGGCCGCGACGTGCGGAGCCTCCACCGCGGCCTTCAGCGCCGACTCGGCGACGGAGAACACCGGGACTGGTATGTGCTCGAAGCGGTCGAGGGCCCGGATACCGGATGTGGTCTGCTCGACCACCCCGACGAGCTCCGCCACGCGCTCGGGCATCGTGTCCAGCACCACCGGCAGCACGTAGCCGCCGTCGTCAAACACCAGCGTCCGCTTGTCGGCCGCGGTGGCGCGGTCCAGGTGCGCGGCGATGCCGGCCGCCCGCGCCGGGTAGGGAACCATCGTGGCACCCAGATCCCGCAGCCAACCGTCAACCGCGTCGCGGTTGTGGTACGGGTAGCCCTTGTCAATGATCGTCATCACGGCCGGGTCGGCGCCGCAGGAAGCCAGGGCCGTGGCCATCGCAGTGAAGTCCCGCATGTGGTGAATGGCGCAGATGACGGCGAGTTCTCTGAACGCCTCCGAACCGATCGCTGCGGCCTGAATCGTAGTCAGCGGCATCGATGAGACGACCTGACGGACACTGTCTTCCGGGAGCGTGTCCGTTGCGGCGCGTGCTGACGGTGGCTGGGTTTGCACGTTGGTTCCCCCTTGCAAGTTGAATCAGTGCCTGGCGGAGTGCTTCGGATGGATGCCGTCTATCGGGTACGGCCAGGAGATCAGGACCCGGCTGAGTGCTTGCCACGACGCGGTCAGCGTTGGGCAGTTCGAGGATTTGGGAGTGTCTGGCTAGGAGGCGTCGCGACAAGCGCGGTCGTAGAGTTCTTGGGCCTTCTCGAAGTCGCCGTCTTCGAGGGCTTTCTCGTACTCGTTGTATGTCTCCGTGGTCGTCTCCCCGCCGCTGTTCTTGATCAGGTAGTCCCACGGTGCCTGCGGCCCCTTGTCAGCCACGCCTTGTCCTTTCGTTTTCAGAGCGGCCCGGTGGCCCGGAGGGGAACCATCGGGAAATCGGATTGGTCTAGCGCCAGCCGACCAGGCACCCGTGCTGGCTGGTTGCCGCGCGGCGGTATACGTCTCCTCCCGCCTGGACTGCGGCTCACTGGCTGCACCTATCGCGTCGCTCCGGCTGTTGACACAACCCGCAGGGCTCTGCGGCGCGGACTGACTGGGGTGGTCGCGTTCCAGCACAAACCCGATGATGATCAGGGCAATCAGAGCAACCAACACTTCGTCCTTCACCGCGTCCTCCACATCGAGTCGTTCACTGGCCGGCCGCCGCGCGAGAGATCCGCACCTGCCCCACGAGGTGCGACCTGGCGCCCGCGCGGCAGCCGGTTCTCCTCCCGTTCCCTCATCGGCGCCGAGGCGCCTTAGCGGGAGGAGGTCGTGCGCCGGCAGGTCAGGGGGATGTCCGAGCGGGGGACTCTGACCTGGCGGCAGTCTGGGGAACTCAGGGGCCGTGGCTGTCGCTGTCGTCGTCTGTGTTGCTGCGGTGCGGGGAGATCACGTCCATCGGTGCCTTCCATTGCACGAGCCCGCCGGGAGAGGCCAGCACCGCGTGCGAAGCCGGATCACCCGCGGCGGTGGCGAACAGGTCGACGACGCGGGCGGTCTTGTCGTTCAAGGTGTCGTGGACCAGCGCCGCATACTCGGCCACGGCCTGCGTCCAGCTGCGGACGGTCATCGGCTCTGGCGGTTTCACGCTGATTCGGCCGCTGGCCCACCCGGATACTGCTTCGCGCAGCGCCTCGTAGGTCGCCGGGATCAATCGTTGCCCGTGCTGGCGCAGCAGCCGGCCCAGTCCTTCGGTGTCGTATCCGATTACCGGCACTCCGCAGGCCAATGCTTCCAGCACGGCAAGGGGTTGGCCGTCGGCGAAGCGGTAGGGAGCGACCAGCAGATCCGTGCCGTCCAGGAAGTCGAGCATCTGCTCGTCGGCGAGCCGGTGGCACAGCTGGATCCCGGGGGCGGGAGTGTCGGGTGCGGCGTGGACGGTGTTGGCCGCGAACTCCAGGCCGCTGTGGGCAAGATCGGCAGCCAGGCGGGTGAAGTCGTCCCAGCCTTTCTGCGGCATCGGGCGACCGATGAACGACACCGTCTTGCGTCCCTTGGGCCGGGTCGGCGGTGCGGCCAGGCGGGCGGCGTTCTCAATGACGACGATCTGCCAGTCCCCGCCGTCGGCCGTCGGCATGCAGCGCAGGGCCTTCTCTACATCCGTGGACACCGCGACCACTGAGGAGCTCGCGTCCAGCAGCCGAGTCAGCCACGCGGCCTGGACGTCTCGGTAGGTTGCCTCGGGCCGGGAGTGCGAAGAGGTGTGCACGACGGTCAGCGCCGGCTTGGGCCTGTGGGTCAGGAAGTCCGCCGCCAGGCCAGCCAGCAGGCGAGTGTTGAAGCTGGTCTGAACCAGCAGCACATCGGCAGCTTCCATCGCTGGCCACGCCTGCCGCAGGTCGCCGTAGTCCAGCGTGATCACGCCGCGGAACCCGTCAGGGACCACTGCGTCCGGCAGCCAGGTGAGCAGGGTGCACTCGAACCCGTCGGTGAACCCGGCGAGCAGCTCGGAGACCATGTGTTCGACGCCGCCGGAGGCGTAGGCGTAGTCAGACACGACCAAGACCTTGGGCTTCCCGGCTTCCGACGGCTCCGGGCTCACGTCGGGGCAGTGTCCGATCTTGCCGGGCTGGTTGTTGGCTGTCGTCGTGTTGTCGTTGTTCATCGGTTGGTTAGTGCTTTCGTGAACGTGGCGGCGCGGCGGGCGGCGCGGGCCAGAACGGCGGCGCGGCGTGCGGCGCGAGACGGTTGTAGGACGGCGGCGAAGTCGGCGGCGGCGTCCGTGCAGGTGTCGGTGCTGTTCGGGTTGATGGCGGGAAGTTCCAGCACAACGGTCCGCAGGCCAGTGCCGCTCCTGTCCAGGGCGGGGCGGCGAGCGAAGATCCTTGCGGCCGGGTCGTAGTAGGTGGAGTCCTTCACCCGGTCAGGCTCGATGCCAGGGTCGTGTTCGACCTCGATGTAAAACTCGGCGGCGGCGTATGCCTGCCCGGCCAGGGCTACGGTGCGCATCGGGGTGTGGTCGCAGTCGGGGAAGATCTGGTCCTCGGTACGGATCATGGTGACCGGCACATAGCCGAAATGGCCCCGATCGAACAGGTTCGTCTGCCGCATCCGGTACAACTGCCCGTCCGGCAGGTCGATGCGCTGGACGGTGGCGGTGACCGGGCCAGGAGCCGGCCGGCCCTTGGGCCAGGAGAGCATCGTCACGGCAGTCTCAGAACCCTTCCAGCGCGGCCTGGGCGCGACCCTGGGCCACACCGGCCAGAACTGATGCCAGGTCCAGCGGGGTGCGTCCCTGGCTCGTGGAGTCAGGGAACCCGTCGAAGGAGCTCAGCGGCGGCAGCGGCTGGCTGTCGGGCAAGTCGGGGCTGAACGCGTGCAAGCTGTCGATCAGGTCGCCGAGGCGGGGCAGCGGCACCGGGGAGCAGCCGGTACCGGTGGCGTGCGCCATCGGCCCGGCGATGCGGTACTTGACCGTCAACGCCATCGCGATCGCGGTGTGCGCGGCGCGCCTATCGGCAACGGGGAGCCGGTCCATCAGTGGGCACTTCCTTCGTCATTGCGTCCAGGGGGTGGGGCAGGCGAGGCGCGCGGGTCGGCCCCCTCAGACCAGCGCGCGCCTCGCCCGCGTGGTGCGGCGTCCCCTCGGCGGCTTTCGGGGGGCCTTCACCGCCGAGGGGAGCCGGTCAGGGCGGCGTCGTCACGGTCATGACGGCGCTGGAGTCCTGCACGGCCCGTCGTTGCGGCCGGTATCTACGAAAGCTGAGACAGTGGGACGTCTCCAGGGCATGCTTGAAGCGCATTGGTGGCATCAGTGGTGCATCGGGTACCGCAACGTGGGCGGGAGTGCCGCAATGGCCGTACATCGGCGACGCGAGGAGCTGAAGCGCCGGCGTGAGGCGGTCGGCCTCACCCAGGAGAAGTTGGCCGCGGTCTTGGGCGTCGACAGGAGCACCGTCGCCCGGTGGGAATGGGGCCGGTCGACACCGCAGCCGTGGATCCGGCGCCGGCTGGCGTCGGCGCTGCTGGTCACGATCGACGACCTGGAGGCGCTGCTGCATCCGGTCCTCGCCGACCCGACCCCGGTGTTCGCCGCCGGTACCCTGGCAGCCGGAGACTGGGAGGAGTTCGACGAGGTGTTGCGCAGACGCTTCCTGGCCTCGACGGCGTCGACTCTGACCTCCCTGGGGGTTCAGATCCCGGCCGAGGCAATGGGCAGGCCCGCCGGTGCGGGCCGCCGGATCGGCGCGTCCGATGTCGCGTCGGTGCGGAGCATGACCAAGGTCCTGGGGGATGCTGCATCGGAGTTCGGCGGCGGGCACCTGCTTACCCCGACACTCCAGTACGTCACCGGGAACGTGCAGCACATGCTCGACGGGCAGCCCGGCGCCCACGGTCGAGACCTTGATGCGGCGGCCAGCGAGATCACGCAGCTGGCGGCGTGGATGGCTCAGGACGGCGGGGATTTCGACCAGGCCGCCCAGCTGTACTGGAAGGCACACGATCTCGGGTGTGACGCGCGTGACCCGGAGCTGGCCGCCACCGCGCTGCGCGGGTTGTCCTCGATGGCTGGGGAACAGCACGACTTCGCCGAAGCCGTCCGGCTGGCGGAGATGGCCGTCGATGCGGCCGGCGGGCTGGACCATCCCAAAGCCAGGGCCTACTACTACTGTTCGCTGGCCACGGCCAGCTCGCTGGATGGGGACAGGGCGCTGGCGCTGTCCTCCCTGGAACTGTCGCGAATGCAGATCGAGCACGCGCAGACCGAGCCCGGATCGAGCTGGGCCTCGCATTACTCTCCGGGCCGATGGGCCCACGAAGCGGGCCAGATCCTGGCACGGGCCGGGGAGATGGATGCCGCCGCGGAACACATGCGCCGCTCGCTGGAGATCTACGGCCTGGACCGCAAGCGGACTAGGGCCATGGTCCTGGCCGATCTGGGGACGGCCCAGCTGAAGCAGGGCGCTGTCGATGCCGCTGTGAAGACCTGGCGGGAGTTCCTGACCTGTGCCGACGGGGTCAGCTCGACCCGCATCGACAAGGCGACTCGGGAGATGGTCGCCCGTCTGGCGAGGGTCGGCGGCACTGACGCCGAGCAGTTGCGCCAGGACGCCCGCGTCGCCCTGCGTGCCTCGGGCTGACTGGTGGTCCCCGGCCAGAGCGGTGAAAGTCCGGTCTGAGGCGGAGCTCTGGGAGGTGGCTACGGCAGCTTCGGGGCCGGTGGCCTGCTGTTCTGTTGTCGGCCTCCTCACCGGGATCTGCTGATCGGCCCAGACGGCGGGCCAGGTGGGCGAATCTGTCGGGTGCGGACCGGGCTGGAGGTGGATGTTGACGGTGCCGGTGTCGGCAAGTTCCTCCGCCCGCAGCACGATGCGGATCTTGGTGTTGAAGTAGAGACGGTCCCCGGCCAGCAGCTCAGAAGCGACTGGCATGGCATCGGCGTAGCCGACGGGCGGGAAGCCGTGTGATCCCGGGAAAGCCGCCGCCACAGACGGCCGAGGGTCCGACATCTCAGACACCTACTCCTCCCGCCGTGGCGGTCACGAGGGTTTCGGTGCCGGTCTTCGCCACGCGGGCCATCGCCGCGGGTGGGTATTGGCCGCAGGTGTTCGCGATCTGGGTGACCCGGTACTGCTGGCCGGTGGCCTCGTCGATGAGGACCGCGGCGACCGCGCCGTAGTCGGCGTGTTCGGTGCTCCACATGCAGCACGCCACGTTGAACGCGTCGACGGGGCTGGTGAAGTCGGCGTAGAAGTGGCGCTCCAGGGGCTGCCCGTCCACGGCGGGGAACAGCAGCTTGATCGTGACGGTCAGCACTCCCGGCCAGACCGGCGCGGCCAGCTCGGCGCCCGCCCTGGTCACGACAGCCCCGCGCACAGGCGTGCGGCGGCACCGCCGACGAGGCTGGCGGCTTCCTTCACCCCGGCCTGGGCCTCCTCCACCGTGTCGAAGATGGAGAACACCTTCAGCAGACCCATCACCCCCAGTACGTGGCGGACGTGCTGGGACGGGTTGGCGAGCCCCAGCGCGCCGTGGTGCTTGCGAACGCGTTTGCACCCGAGCACCAGCGCGCTAACCCCGGAGGAGTCGATGAATGTCACCGCCGACAGATCCAGCACCGCCAGTGGACTGTGTCCGGCGGTGGTCTGAAGTAGCTCCCTGCGCAGCGCCGGGGCGGTGTAGAACTCCACCTCACCGGACACCTCGAACACGGTCACCCCATCGCCGGAGATCCAGGACTTCACGGCGAACGGCGGGGTGGCGACCGTCTTCGTCTTCTTCATCGCCTTCCCCTTCCGATTGACAGGGCCGTCTGGTTCACTAGCTCACTAGTGAGGTTGTCTGGTAACCGCAAGGTAGCAGTCTGCGATGACGACTTCAACACCTCACTAGTGAGGTTGATGTGTAGGATGCGCGCATGCCTATCGATTCGACGGATCCGCGGTCGCCGTCTGTGCAGATCGCTGACCATCTCCGCGAGGAGATCGTCGGCGGCGTGTACGGGCCCGGCGACAAGATCCCTTCCGAGCGAGAGCTGTCCGATGAATGGGACGTCTCGCCCCAGACCATCCGCCAGGCCATCGCCATCTTGAAGAACGAGGGCCTCGTCGAGGGCCAGCCCGGCCGAGGCGTGTTCGTACGGACCCAGCCCCCGCTGATCCGACTGGGGACGGAGCGCTTCTCCCGCGCCTACCGTGCCGCAGGCAAGTCCGCCCAGCAGGCCGACGCCGAGGCGGCCGGCCTCAGCTTCCGGCAGGAGGCACTCGAACTGGCGGATGTCCCGGCTCCTGCCGACGTCGCCGAACTGCTCGCTGTCGCGGCCGGTGCCACGGTGTTCAAGCGGTACCGGCGCGAGTTCGTCGACGAGAAGCCGAACCAGCTCGCCGCCTCCTACTACCGCCTGGAGGACGTCGAGGGCACCGCGATCCGCGAGACCAAAACCGGCCCCGGCGGCAGCATGGCCCGGCTGGAGGACGTTGGGTTCGTCCTCACCGAGATCTACGAGGAGTGGGGCCCGTCGCGGATGCCCAACCCGCGCACCCAGGAGCGGCGGCTGCTGCAACTGTCCAAGGGTGTTCCTGTCGCCCAGGTCGAGCGCCGGTTGTACGGCTACCGCGCCAGCGCCGGCGAGACCGAGGCGGACGAGCGTGTCCTGGAGGTCTTCCAGTCCATCATCAACGGCGCGATGATCAAGTTCACCCACCGCTTCCGAATCCAGTAAGGACCCTGCATGCCCGAGCACTACCGCCACTCGGTCTCCGTCGCTGGCGTCGTCGTCCGCGACGACGGCAAGATCCTCGTCATCCGCCGCGCCGACAACGGCCAGATCCAAGCCCCCGGCGGCATCCTCGAACAAGAGGAGGCCATCGAGGCCGGCCTGGTGCGCGAAGTTCTTGAGGAGACCGGCTACCAGGTCCGACCTCAACGCCTCACCGGCGTCTACAAGAACATGGTGCTCGGGGTGGTCGCGCTGGTGTACCGCTGCGAGCTGATCGGCGGGAGTGCCACCCCGAACAGCGAAGCCAAGGAGATCCTCTGGCTTGATCGCCAAGAGGTCGAGAACTCTGCGGTCGAGGCATTCTCGGTACGCATCACTGACGCTCTCGATGGCGACTGGCCAGCGGTGAGAAGCCACGATGGTACGAAGCTGGTGTCGTAGCGCCCGATTGGGTGAGCTGAGCTTGGCATTCATGACTCTCCTGCCTCGCCGACTCGGAGATGCGGATATCTGCCTTGCAGGTGGTGTCGTCAGCGCACGGCTATCAGGCGTGTTCCGGACGTGGTGATTTGCGCTGCGCGACTGTTCGCGACGTCACGCGGTCCGAGATGGTGCCGCGACAGCAAGACGACCCCGTACGGTTGCTGGGTACTGAGGGTCGCGAGAAGCGAGCTGAATACCGAGCCGTCCGCGTCGTCAATCCACTCGGTGAACACCCTGCTGAGCGTCAGCTCGTGTTGCTCGCAGTACGCCTTGAGCGCCGAGGACAGGGCTCGGAGCCGGCCGCTCGGCGCGGCCGCTCCTCGCAGATACCCGTAGACGACAAGCTCGTCCACTGCCTGGTGCTCGGTGATCCTCACCACCGGAACCTCCTCGCTCAGTAGGGGAAGGTGCGGTGAGCGCCGGACAACCACGTGCCGGGCGCCGCGATCTCCAGGATTGCTCTACCGGGCTAGCAGCGGGAATGACCGGGTGTAGCACTTCCGTAGCACTTTTGGTTCACCCCTTGCCGCCGCCATGATTCGATGGCTGATGAAGGGAGGAGTGCGCAGTGGCCGAAGTACGGAGTTGGACGGGGCTGGAGGCTCTCGCGCTGCGCAAGGCGCTGCGCGACTCCGTCCGCGGGTTCGCCGAACGGCTCGGAGTCGCCCCGCGCACCGTCGGTAAGTGGGGCCAGTTGCTGGCGTCCACAACGCCGTATCCCGACACGCAGGCGATCCTGGACACGGTGTTGGCACGAGCCGAGCCGGAGGTGCGCCTTAGGTTCGAGGCCATGGCGGCGGAGCTGCGGCGAGCTGAGCCCTACGGGCACGCACCGGCGGCCCGCACCATGTCCGGCCTGGACTTCGAGGCGTGGGCCGAAGACCTGGACCGGGCTGTGGTCGCCCTGAGCTGGCAGAACTTCAGGCACGCCGGCGAGCTGCTGAACCGCTGGCTGGCGCCGCTGGATCCCGACCTTCTGGATGACCGCGGCCTGTACCTCTACGGCAGGTCGCTGACTCTGCTCGGCGACTACCACTGCGACCAGGGCGCACTGCTCGGGCCGAGGTCAGCCGAGTCGACCTACCGCAGGGCCCGCAGCGTATTTGCCCAGCTCGACATCCCCCGCCGCGTGGCACAGATCGACCTGTCGCTCGCGGTGGTGAAGGAGATGTCCGGCGACGCCGCCGCAGCCAGCGGCCAGTACGACCTGCTCGCGGTCGACAACCGGCTCAGCGCCCGCGACCGTGCCCGCGCCGCCCTGTGGGTCGGCACCGCACTAAGCAAGCAGGACCAGCACGAGGAAGCAGTCGCCGTGATGATCGCAGCAGCCCGCATGTTCGAGACCCTCGGCGAGCCGGAAGACTGGTCGAGCGCCCAGCAGAAAATCGCGTTAGCGCACCGCGGCACCGGCAACCTGCCCGGAGCTCTGCGGCACATCGACATCGCCCAGTCCACCGGCCGCGCGCACTCCCCGCTTCAACAGGTCCAGCTGGGCACCGCCACCGCCCACATCCTGCTGACCGACCCGGCGACCCGACAGGAGGGCCTGGCCCGGCTCGACGCCGCCCACCAGGTCGCTGCCGGCGCCGGCCTCGGGCACCAGATCCGCAGCATCCAGAACATCCGCAAGACGCTCGCGGCCCCGGCCGCTGGCGCCACCCCGTGACGCAAGGAGCGTGCGTGACCGCGCAGGACATCACCGACGAGCACCACCGAGATGCCCAGACCCTCTGGGACTACCACCAGCTCGGACACGAACCACAGAACACCGAAGTCGCCGTCGTCCTGGGCAGCTACGACCTCGGCGCCGCACGCCACGCCGCCGCCCTCTACCACCAGGGCCGCTTCCCCTTGATCGTGTTCACCGGCGCCACCAACGACTACACCATCGACGTCTTTCCGCAGGGCGAGGCCGTCGCCTTCCACGCCGCAGCCACCGCCGCCGGGGTCCCGGATACCGCGACGATGATCGAGGACAAGGCCACCAACAGCGGTGCGAACATCACCCTGTCCAGACAGCTCCTGCTCCAGGCCGGCATCGTGCCGAAATCGGTGATGCTCATCGCCATGCCGTTCATGGAGCGGCGCGCCTTCGCCACCTGCCGAGCCCAGTGGCCCGAGGTC
This sequence comes from Catenulispora yoronensis, assembly GCF_039531695.1. NCBI lineage: Bacteria > Bacillati > Actinomycetota > Actinomycetes > Catenulisporales > Catenulisporaceae > Catenulispora > Catenulispora yoronensis. Next base: position 18,306 of record NZ_BAAAQN010000006.1, on the reverse strand, counting down.
GACGTGGTCTGCTCCTCCCAGCCGATCAGCCTCGCCGACTACCTCGTCTCCAGTGCCGACCCGCGCCACGTCCTGTGCGACATGGTCGGCGACCTCCAGCGGATCATCGAATACCCCAAGCACGGCTACATGATCGAACAAGTCGTTCCGGAGGAAGTCCATGCCGCGCTCAAACGCCTCATCGTCGCCGGATACGACAGCGTCCTACCCAAGCCCTGACCCCAGCCGACCGACGGCCGCGGTCGCGATCCACCAGCCGAACCTGTTCCCGAGGTTGTCCACCCTGGCCAAGCTCTACGCCTGCAACACCCGCATAGTGCTCGACGACGTCCAGTTCACCCGCCGCGACTACCAGCACCGCACCAGGCTCGCCCAGCTCACGGACCCTACCCGCACGCAGTGGCTCTCGATCGCGGCCCACCTGCCCGACGGCCGAGCGACCGTCATCGGCGAGGTCCTGGTGGCAGAGCCCGAGCGAAGCCGCCGCCGGCTCGCGCTGCTCATCGAGCAGTACTACCGGCACAGCCGTCACTGGCTGGCCATTGCCCGAGTCCTGGAGGCCACCCTGGCCGCCTTCGACGCCACCGGCCGCATCGGCGCCATCGCCGAGGCGTCAACCACCGCCCTGCTCGATGAGCTCTGCTGGAGCGGGCAGACCGTGATGAGCAGCGGACTGCCCTCTGGCAACGGCAGGTCCGAACGACTCGGTGATCTCGCGGGTTTGGTCGGCGCCACCACCTACCTGTGCGGCACTGGCGGCATGCGCTACCTGGAACCAGAGTACTTCGACAGCCGGAACATCGGCATCATCCCGTTCCGCACACCAGCTGAGGCAACCGGCGAGATCTGGGCCACTGCCCGTCGAATCAGCGCCCTGTGGGCACTAGCGACCGTCGGGCCGCAGGGGCTCACGCAACTGCTGTCCGCAGTTGCGGCGTTCAACCGCGGCTTGTTCGACCTACGGCCAGTTACAGCCTACTAACCGCAGACGAAGGGGGCTCGGTCACGATGGGCATCGAGTACAACCGGCACATGCAGAACATGGCCGACGGCACCGCACACGTCCAACAGCAACTCCTCCAGGAGGAGAGCGTCGGCCACACGTTCAAAAACTTCGCCTCGGCGGTGGTACCAGGCAATTACCAAACCCGCGCCTACGCCACCACGCGCTTGACCGAGGCGCACGAACTGCTCGGTCTGCCCGACACTGTCACCCAAACGGTCGACCTCCGCATGTCGCGCGGGCAACTGATCAATGACCCCGGCCGGAGCTTTCACGCTGTTATCGCCGAGAGCGTCCTCTACGGTGCCACTGCCGACAGCGACGTTATGGCCGAGCAACTAGAACACCTGCTGGCCTTGGCCACCAAGCCGAACGTACGGCTGGGAATTCTGCCAACGCGCGCCCGCGTTCATGCCGCGCCGATGAGCCACATCGACATCGTCGACGACGCAAGCGTAAACATCGAGACCATGGCCGTCACCATCACGATCAGCAAGGCGCCCGAGGTCGCGATGTATCTGCGAATGTTCGATGAGTTCGCACAGGCCGCTGCCTACGGTGAGCAAGCCGCCGCCATGATTGGACGTGCCCAGTCCGGTAGCTGACGAGGCTACAAGTCGATGCCGAACAGCTCCGGCTGCCACGGCTCCGCAGCCGGAGCCTTCGCCACCGCGGCGTCGGGGATGTCCTCGACGCCGAACAGCGGCGCCTTCGCGCTTACCGCATCCGGGCTGCCGGCTGCCACCACCCCAGTCACCACGGCCTCCAGCAAGACCGGATCGGACACCCCGGAGTCGAGGGCCTCCAGTACTGCGAACCGGATCGCCCGCGACTGCGCCGCCAGCCCCCGAGTGTCCGCCCGGTCCAGCCGCACCCGCCCGGCAAACCGAGCTAGCCGGTCCCGCCGGGCCGCGTCGGCGATGTTCTGAGCCTGACTGCCTACCGACAAGTCAGCAAGCCGGACGCATATCGGCAGGTCACACCCATGCAGTATCCGCATGCCTCGGGGGATCGGACCATGGTGGGCCGTCCATAGCCACCGCGTCGCGGTCACCGTCGCCTTGTGGTCGGCCAACTCCAGGTCCCAGTCCCGGAACCCGTCGTCGTGGAACGTGCCGTAGCCAGACGACAGCCCGCCAGTCCAGATCACATGTTCGGCCGTCACCACCGTCTTCGCGCAGAACCGACCCCAGGCCCGCGCCGTCGCATGCGGCGGAACCGCCGCCGGATCCAGTGAGTACCCCACCCGGCCAGCATCAGGCACACCACCAACACAAGACAGAGCGCTGCTATCTGGCGGTACACTTCCTCAGCTTCGGCGGCGCCGAACCGCGGGATCCTGACGACGATGGTCCCGCCGACATCATTCGAGGCCGCAGAAGCTCCTGTGCGGTAACCCAGACCTCAGCTCACCGGCAGTGGGAAGGGAGCAGATCCTGCTGCTGGTGGGTCAACCCGCATCCACACCCCGCACACGTCCTTCAGCTGCTCCGAGTGCCAGGGGTAGGTGCCCAGCCCGTACCAGTGGGTGCCATCGGCGGTAACACCGTGGCGGAACCACCGTTCGTTGTCGAAACCGTCGGGGTCCGGACCCGCTGACGCCGTGATCCGCTGGTAGGCGTCCACCAGGGGTACTGGCATCGAGATCTGGGTGTGGGTCAGGTTCGTGGTCGGCCAGTCGTGCAGCCATCCGCAGTTGCCGCCGCAGCCCTCGACCAGCCGATGATCCTGCTCATCCGGAGCATGAACCTGATCCAGGTCGACGAAGCTGAAGTGCGCCCAGTCGAATCCGGGCCCTGCCGTCGTGTACGACGGCGCGACGGTGTCCAGCCGCGGGCTGATGTAGGCAACCCCGGGGATCTCGCCACCCAGCACAACCGCCATGGCCTTAATGTCCTCGGCCGGATCGGCCAAGACGGCAGCCCCACCTGTCCCGGACCGCGCCGCCCCCAACAGCCGCTTGACCGTGGTGCGCCACACGCCAGCCGGGCGCAACTGATCGTCGCCCAGCCCCATTTCCAGCCACAAGCTGGCTCCGCTCGGAGGTAGCCCCCAGTCGGAGCCGGACGTTCGAACGGCCAGCGCCGGCTCGGCCTGTGCAACGACGATCACTTCGCCGTCGCCGTCGCCGTCGCCGCTGAAGGCGAACGGCAGCACGCCCTGGTAGTTGACCTCGTCGCTTCCAGGCAGATTCAGCAACGCCTGGCCGGAGCCCGAGCCGGTGAGCACCGGCTCCAGGTCGGCCAGGCTCACCCCGGCGGGCAGGGCCCGCAGCACCTGAACCGTCGTCAGGCAGCTCTGGTACGGCATCCCGGTCATAGCAGCCAGGTCCCGGGCCGAAGACTTGTTCACGTTCTTCGCAGTCATGATCGAACACCTCCGGAGAGCAGGCCGCGGACACCCGCATAGGCGAGTGCCAGCGAATCTCACGAAATCGAGGGGAGACGTCGATGCGAACACCTTCGGCCGGAACCCGGATCAGCGCCGGTGGCCTGGCGCGACGAGCGCCACCACGAGACTGGCACACCGCCGGCAGCCGGCGCAACCTGCTGCCCCCGGTCCCGTCGGCGTCCCGAGCCTGGTGCGGCGGGCTGACCGCACCGGGCAGTCCCTCTCAGGGCCGTGATGCTGAGCCGCCCTGGAGGCGACCAGACCGGACCCGGTGCACTGACCCGGGGTCGGGGACCGCCGGGCGTGTGGCGAAGTCCGCGGCCCGCACCGCAATCTGCCGAGCCGACGGGTCCGCAATCCCGGCGGCGGCGAGTTCGGCGATGGCCTCGGTCATGAACGGCTCGACCTTGCCGCCCAGGGCCATCAGGATCTCGTTCGCCGCCGCATACTCGGCTTCGTCCGGCTCGAACCCACCACTTGCCAACACTTCGCCTTGATCGTCTTCGCCGACGGCGTCAAGTGAGGTAGCCACCTGAGGCAACCCAGAGATTGGTTGGTGAGGGTTAGTAGGGTTAGTGGGCGGAACCGGGGTTCCGGTAGAGGCGCTTCCAGTTTCCGGTACGGCTGCACCCGGTTTCCGGTGCCCCTGAGCCCCGGAATCCTCGCTACCGGAACCAGGCTTCCGGTCCCCAGCGTTATCCACAGCCCTATCCACAACGTCGTTCACATGTTCGTCCACAGGATCCGGGGTTCCGGTGGCGGCGCGGCGACGCTTCGGCACGGCTGGCTTCAGCATCTGCCAGTTCTTGTCCATGCGCATCGGCACGGTGTCCACCGCCCCGCCAGGAAGGGTCAGCTGGTACACGTCGGCCCACTGGCCGTGCTCCACCCGCTCGATCAGCCCGATCTCCCGCAGCTTGGCCAGATGCGAGCGCACCGCCCGCTCGGTCAAGTCCAGGATCTTCGCGAGCTTCTTCTCCCCGGGGTGAACCCGGGAGCCGTCTGCGTTGGCGAAGTGCGCCAGGAACATCGCGACGGCCTTGGTGGTCAGCGGCAAGTCGGCCTTGGCGACCTTGTGCTGCCAGTCGAAGGTGCCTATCGGGTGGTGCTGCATGGATGACGTCCTTATAGGCGTGCCGGCGAGAGCCGGAAGAAGGTGCGGCGCGACGGCGCGCGGAAACGACTCAGCCCCCGACCGGAAGTCCGGGCAGGGGCTGAGCGGAAAGGAGAGGGGAGAGCCGGGCACTAGGCTCGGCGGCACGAGAGCAGCGCCGTTTGAGCCCTCACGTGGTCTGCGGGGAAATAGCGGGGAGATTTCGGCAGGGCCCTACAGACAGGTTGGACCGGTGGGAGGGTTCGGATCCTCGGGGTGCGCTGACCTCGTACTACGCTAGGGTTTCTGGGTATGGCCCTCGTAGCTCAGGGGATAGAGCACCCGCCTCCTAAGCGGGGGGTCGTTGGTTCGAATCCAACCGGGGGCACCCACGGTGACCAGTGCGGGAACGACCCCGCCGCCCCGAAGCCGGGTGCCCCGGCCACCCGCTTCCGCGCTACGCCGACGGCGTCCCGTTCGGCCACACGCACGGCGCGCTGACCGTCAGACTCAGCCCCTGGCCCCCGAGGACGCTCTGCTCCATTCCCACCCGGAATCCATCCTTCGGGTTCTGGTACGTGAGAATCGTCGCGTTGTCCTCGATGGACTTGTAGCCGTTCTGACTCGCGTACGACCGTAGGGCGGCGAACATGGCCGGGTTCTCCGCCGCCGGGACGCCGCGCAGGAAGTAGTCGATGCTGGCGTCGTACCTGCCCTTGGGGCCGCCGTCGTCCGGGTCCTGGCATTCCGCGCTGGTGAGGGCGCCGTTGGGGACGAGTTGCGGTTTCACCGGGAAGATCGCGGCTATCTGGTCCACGTAGGTCTGGACGCGCTGCTTCGCCGCGTCCAGGGTGATGGTCTGTGCGCTGGTCGAGCCCGGGGTGTCCGGGGTGCCCTTCGACGAGCATCCGGCCCCGGCCAGGAGCACGACCGTGAAAGCTGCCGCCGCGCCGACGCGCCGCGAAGCCGTCCGTCCCCTCGATCGCCCGACCGATCGCCCGACCGATCGCCCCATCAACCGCCCCCGTTCAGACATGCGGAGTCCCTCCGACCACGATCTGGCCGATCGCCTTCAGCGACGGCGAGTTGGGGTCCCAGTATTGCGAGTGCGACCCGCCGTCCGTCACCGGCTTGCCGTTCGCGGTCGGCAGGATCTGTCCGCCGAACTCCGGTGCCGCCGGGTTCTGGCCGAACCAGCCGCCGTGCGTACCGCCGTCGTTGAGGTACGACAGATACGCCCCGGCGATCGGGATCGCCAGCAGCGCCGCGTTCCCGTACGTGTTCAGCTGCGGCACCGGGTCGTTCGCCGAGGCCCCGGCCCAGAACCGGGACGGGTCGATGTGCAGGTCCGAGGCGTGGTCTACGCCCACGCCCGGGCTGCCGACGAAGACGACGCGGTCCACCGGCAGGCCGTAGTCGCGCATCGCGAATCCGATCGCTGTCGTGCCGTAGCTGTGCCCGATGATCGTGTTCAGCGACGGCGCGCCCTGGTGGGTCGTGCGGATGGCGGCCTCGAAGTCGCGCAGCTTGCCCTCGGCCGCGTCCGCGTAGTCCGCGAACGGGGAGTCGAACTCGATGCTCTGCGGGGCGTCGTAGCCGACCCAGGTGATCGACGAGGTCACCTGGGTCCCGTTGCTGGCGTCGTTCGCCGAGCCGACCATCCGGTCGGAGCGGCTGATGTCGGCGCCGATGGTGCCCAGCCGCGCGGTCGTGCCCGGCACATAGGTGATCACGTTGTTCGCGGTGTCCGGGTTGTTGATCGCGACGATGGCGTGGCCCAGCCCCTGCCGGTCCAGCCCGATCAGGAACGCCGGCGGCATACCGTTCTGGTCGTGGAGCCGGGCGTCGATCGCCTGGAGTCCCTTGAGCTGGTCCTTCAGCGCGTTGCGCTCGGCATTCCACTTGTCCCAGTCGGCGCCGTCGGTGTCCTTGTCCGGCTGGGACGCGTCCAGCACCTTCAACCGGTCCTGGACACTCGTGAGCTGGGAGGCCAGCACCGAGCGGTTCGCCTTGTCCCGGTCGGCGCAGGGGATCCCGTTCAGCGCGCCGACGATGTCGGCGTGCTCCTTGATCAGCTGGTCGCGCTCGGCCTGGCTCAGCGAGGCCCACCACCAGGAGACCTCGGAGGAGTCCGAGCCCGGCCCCGGGAACATGGCGTCCTCCAGGCCCAGCGCGGCGTCCGGGTTCAGGACCAGGTCCGCGACGCTGCCGCCGAGCGCGGCGAAGCGCTGGTCGAAGTCCATCGACTTGGCCCCGGTGCCGCCGGCCGACTTCAGGATCCTGGACGCCAGGTCGGTGGCATCGTTGATGGTGTTCTCACACTTGGCCTTGGCCCCGGTGTACTGCTCGTACAGGTTCGGCATCTTCGCCCGCAGCGGCTCCAGCGCCAGCCGGGACGCCGACAGCGCGTCCAGGGCGTTCAGGAAGCCGTCCTGGCCCAGGCTGCTGCGCGTCTCCATGTGGCTGGACTTCATCAGCTCGACCATCCGGGCGTCGGAGTCCGCGGTCGCGCATGTCAGGGCGTCCTCCTCGGACAGGCCGCCGTCCGCCCTCATCTTCTGGAGCAGCGCGTTCGCCTGGTTCCAGTAGCCGTCGAGCTGCCCCTGGAGGGTGCGGACCTGCTTGCTCAGGTCGTCCCACGCGTCCCCGACGCTGCGATACGCGGTCTCGGCCGTGCCGAGCATGCCCGGGAACGGCGCGCAGGCGTCCTTGAACGCCTGCCCGGACCTGCCCATCCAGCCGGTGATCGCCGGATCGGCGAGCAGCCCGGTGGTCCCGGCCTGGGCCCGCGCGATCTCGTCGGCGTAGTCGTGCCACATCCGCGCCCAGGTGTGCAGGTCGTCGGGATCCTGCGGGATCGGGACGGAGTCGAAACCCAGGATCCTCCAGTCGGTCGGCTGAGCCACCGTGCATCCCCCGAAGTCCAGAGTGAATCAGTACCCGCAGGCCCCCCGGGCCGCGGTCCGGGGCCGGTCCCCGACCGGATAAGTATGCTGGTCACATGACGCGTCCCGGCCGTTCCGCCGACCCCGTGGAGCCCCTCGGCCCGGCCGGCGGGCGCTCGCTGGCCGACAACGTCGCCGTCGGCGGTCCGCTGGACCCGGCGGCGCTGCGGTGGCTCGGCGCCGGACTCGCGGAGGAGTTGCGGGCCGCGCGCCGCTCCAGGCGCGTCCATCGGGAGCTGACGCCCGAGAACGTGCTGGTGACCGCGGACGGGCCGCGGTTGATCATGGACTCGGAGCCGCCCGCCGGGCAGAAGCGGCCGACCGCGGCAGCCGAGGTCCAGGCCTTCGGCGCGCTACTCGCCTTCGCCGCGACAGGCAAGAGGCTGGCCGGTTCCGGACCTGCACGGTCGACAGGGGCGCGGGAGGCTTCGTCGGACTCGGATTCCGCCGCCGCCGTCACCGCCACAACCCCCACCGTCACAACCCCCACCGCAATCGTTGTCGCCTCGATCCCCGAGGGCCTGCGCGAGATCGTCACCCGGTGCCTGGCCATCGATCCGAGCGCCCGCCCCTCGTTCGCCGAGCTGCTGATCCTTTTCGACGATTCCGGTCCGGCCGATCAGCCGTCGCCGAGGATCCCGAAGCAGAACCCCGGCGAGGCGGCCGCCAAGAACTCCGCCCTGAAACCCACGCCGAGACCCGCGCCGAGACCCGCCAAGAGTTCCGGAACACAGCCCTATCCCACCCGCCGCAAGTTCCTCCTCCTCGGCGCCCTCGGCCTGACCGCCGGCGGCATCGCCCTCGGCATCGACAAGATGCCCGGCGGCGACACCAAGCCCACCGGCGGCGAGGCCGGCCCGCGCCCCAACGCCGCCTCCGGCGCCGAGCTCCCCACCGTGGCCCGGCCGGGGCTGATCGGCGGCCCGCTCAAGGACCCGCTGTGGACGAGGTCCGTGCTCCACGGCGTCGACGCCCTCACCGCGGCCGGCGGCCTCGTCCTGGCCGGCGGCGCCGGGATCGCCGCCTACGACGGCGCCAGCGGCGAACCGGGCTGGTCGGTGCCCGTGGACGCTTCCGGGACTTTCAGCGAGAGCCGTCTCCCGGTGGACGGCGGCACCGTCTACGCGCTCACCCCCGGCGGCGAGCTCGACGCCTTGTCGAGCACCGACGCCACCCAGCTGTGGAGTGCTCCGCCGCCCCCGCGCTGGGTTCGGGCCGGGCTGGTCGGCGCGTCGCCCGACGCCGTCGTGGCCTGGGCGCTGAGCACGCCCGGCGGCGACGGCGGCCCCGGTCTGTGGGCCGCCGACCCGAAGGCTCACAGACCGACCTGGAACACCCCGGTGGCCCCTTTCGACGGCATGCCCTATTTCAGCGCGGGCGCCGGCCTGGTCGTCGTCTCCCGCCCGAACAACTTCCAGCTCGCCGCCTACAGCGTCGCGGACGGCGATCTGGCCTGGACCGCCGAGGACGCCGTCGCCCGGAGCGGCGGCCGGGACGCCGCCTTCGCCACCTCCGTCGCCGGCCACGGGGCGACCGTCTACTGGGCCACCAACCGCCTCTACGCCCTCGACCAGCACGGGAAACACCTGTGGCCGGCCGGCGTCTCCGAAGGCGGCGACGACGGCATGTTCCACGCCGTCGTCGCCGACGACACCCTCGTCTACGCCGCCGCCGAGGTCGTGCTCGGCACCGACACGATCGTCGCCTACGGGGCCGCCGACGGCGCGCTGCGGTGGCGCGCCTCTTGGCCCAAGCAGTTCTTCACCCCGAGCCTCGAATGCGAGATGGCGCTCGGCGGGGGAAACCTCTACGTCGTCGATCGCTTCTCCCAGACCCTCGTCGCCCTCGACGCCGCCACCGGCCGCACACTGTGGCAGTTCCACGAGAAGACGCCCGCGAAGAACAGCGATCAGTACTGGCACGTGGCCGCCGACTCCGACCACGTCTACATCGGCTACGGCTCGACGCTCCGCGCCTTCACGGCAACCTGAGCTCTCCGAGGCTCCGAGTTCCGAGTTCCGAGCTTCGGACTCCGAGCTCCGAGCTCCGAGCTTCCGGCCCGGCGGCTCAGAGCTTCGTCTCCGGCCCCCATCCGGGGAGCGCGTAGTTGAAATACGCGTTGGGGAACGTGTACCGGCCGTCGTCGAGCCCGTTCAGGCCGCCCGACCCGTCGTACGCCTTGAAGATCTCGATCGAGCGCGTCAGACAGTTGTCGGTGGCCAGGTCGTAGGACCGGGCGAACCCGGCCGTCGCGGTGGCGGTCGCCGCCGCCTGGTCGTCCGCGGCCGTGTCCTTGCACCGGTAGCTGCGGTAGCCGCCGGACTCGTCGAGCGTCGCGAAGTCGTGCAGCATCTGCTTCTCTGTGCCGCTCTTACGCCAGTTGTGACTCGACTCCGTCGCTCCGTAGTCCCAGCTGCCGCTTCCGTCCGACCACCGGTAGGCCCACGCCACGTGTCCGAGCCCGTACGCACCGTCAGGGGCGTCGAAGATGCACACCCGACCGGTCGGCCCGGCGGCCGCCGACGCGGTCCCGGCCCCGGCGGCGACGACGCCCGCGGCCATCACTCCGGCCGCCACGACCGCTGCCGCCCTGCTCCTGCGCATACCCATCCAGACCTCCCGAAGACGCTGACGGGGATCCCGGTGATCCCGTTGAATGTCAACGCCCTGACCGGCGGTCCGGACACGCCCTTTGTCTCATCCGATGGAATGATCTAAACCGCGCCAGCGTTACCACGACGAGCACGGATTCGAAGGTCACACCGAAGGAGAACCCACCATGGCAGGCACCCTTCTCATCGCGTACGACGGTTCCGCGGACGCCAAGACCGCCCTGGAATACGCCGCCAAGACCTTCCCCGGCCGCGAAGCCGTCCTGCTCACCGTGTGGGAGCCGCTGATGGCCCAGATGGGAGTCGCCGAGGCGTTCGTCGGCGTCACCGTCTCCGAGGACGAGGAAGCCGTCGTCGCCAAGGGTGCCGAGCAGGTCGCCGAGTCCGGCGCGAAGCTGGCCGCCGAGCTCGGCCTGAAGGCCACCGCCCGCTGGGAGTCCGAGGGCGCCCAGTCCGTCGCCGACACCATCGACCGCCTCGCCGACGAACTCGACGCCGACCTCGTCGTGACCGGCTCCCGCGGCCTCACCGGGCTGCACTCGCTGCTGGTGGGCAGCGTCTCGGCGAAGGTTCTGAAGCACGCCCGTCGGCCGGTGCTGGTGGTCCCGTCCGCCCACCTGGCCAAGGCGCGCAGCGAGGCGCCGGCCGACGCGGACGCCGCGGCCGACACGACTGCCGACACCACGGCCGGCGCCACCGCCGACGCCTGATCCCCGTCGGCGCACAGACTGCGGCCGGTCGCCCGATGAGCTCTGCGACCGGTCGCTGCTATTTCACAGAGGGCTTCCGCGCTTCAGCGCTTAAGCAGACCTTCCATCCCGCAACTGCCGCGTCAACGTCTGCATCCCCCGACTCGTGGCGGACTTCACAGTCCCCCGGGTGATCCCCAGCGTCCGCGCGATCTCCGCTTCGGACAGATCCGCCCAATATCGGAGAATCAGAACATCGCGCTGCCGTATGGGCAACGCCCGCACGGCCTCCAAGACCTCGCGATGCTCCAACGGCAGCAGCGCCGTCGCTTCCGCCGGCTCGACACTCGGCACGAACTCCGGAAGATGCTCCCGCTCCGTCTTCCGTCGCCGCTGCACCGACCGCGCGCGGTTCACTACAGCGGTCCGCAGATAAGAAGGCGGGCTAGCGACGTTCTCCAGCAACTCGCACCGGGACCAGAGCTTGACGAACACCTCCTGCACCGCGTCCTCGGCGCTCGCCGTGTCACCAAGCATGAGCACGGCCAGCCGGGTCAGCGGCAGCCGGTGCTGTTCGTACAGCTCAGCCACATCATGCGAGCCGCTGTGGCGGCGGCAGTCCGGGGCGGACAGAACCATCGTGGTCATACATCCAGGTTCGCCTCGGAACCTCGCTCACCGATAGCCGCCGAAGGTCTATTCGCACCCCTCCTATAGGCCTACGCCCACGTACGCCTCAGTGGGGACCGGCAGGCGCCGCGACCGCCTCAGGGCTCATATCTCTTACGTCCCCAGGGAGAGCCTCAACGTCGACGCGCCGCGTGTAACGCATATGGATCACCACGGTGAGCCCTATAGAGAACGACAGTATGTGACCGATGGCTGTGTAGTCGGCGTCCTCGATGTTCTGCAACAGACTCGGCGTCGCCCCGGCCAACGCTATAGCCCACAGCACGCGCACCCACAGTTGCCGCGCGCAGCCGATGGCCACGACCATCGCGGCGACCACCAGGTACGACGGCCCGGTGTCCCAGTCATGCGCCTCGGAACTCGGCAGCGATCCTTGATGTATGCGCCACCACACCAGTCCCTCCGTCACGATGCTCACGCCGATGTGCACCGCGGCCAGCAGCATCACGGCCTTGCGCGCTCCCAGCACCGCCACCACGCTGAAGACCGACAGCGCGAACAGCGGCCACACCCCGGCCGACTCCTGCGGCACGAACGCCGACGCCACGAACGCCTCCGCCGGATGCCCGGCCGGCCGCAGGTTGTCCAGATTCGTCGACGCCCAGCCCATCAAGCGCTGTAGCCGGTCGGCGGAGATCCGCTCCTCGACCTTCCCGACGATCGCCAACGTCGCCACGTACCAGAAAGCGGGATTGCGCAGCAGCCACCCCGGCAGCGCGCGGAGTCGGGCGGCGGTCAAGGTGGCCCCTTTCGACAGATCCTCCCGGCCATGATCGCTCCTTGATATCTCTTGGGGGAAACACGGCGACTGAGAAAGGTACGACAGATGTCGGACGGAGAGTTCCTGGCCGAGCGGTTCCGCGAGTATCGGCCCAGGCTGCGCGCGGTGGCCTACCGGATGCTCGGATCTCTCAGCGAATCCGACGACGCCCTCCAGGAGGCCTGGCTCCGGGCCGACGCCGCCCTGGCCGGGAACCAGGGTCCGGAGACGGAGGAGATCCGGAACTACGACGCCTGGCTGATCACCATCGTTGCCCGCGTCTGCCTGAACATGCTGCGGTCGCGCGCGCGGCGCCGTGAGGACTCCCTGGAAGTCCACATCCCCGATCCCGTGGTCTGCGCCGAGGACGACACCAACCCCGAGACCCTCGCGCTGACGGCGGACTCGGTCGGCCTGGCGATGATGATCGTGCTGGACACGCTGGCCCCGGCCGAGCGCTTCGCGTTCGTGCTCCACGACATGTTCGCCGTGCCGTTCGAGGAGATCGCCGAGGTCCTGGAGAAGACGCCGGCCGCGACCCGGCAGCTGGCCAGCCGGGCCCGCCGCCGGGTCGAGGGCCAGGCCCCGGTCCCGGATCCGGACCTGGCCACCCAGCGCGCCGCCGTCGACGCCTTCTTCGCCGCCGCGCGGGACGGCGACTTCCAGGCGCTGGTCGCTGTGCTGCACCCGGACGTCGTCCTGCGGGCCGACGGCGGCCTCCTGCGCCCCCGACGGGGCGTGGTCCTCACCGGCGCCGAGACTGTCGCCTCGCAGGCCGCGCTGGCCCGGCACATGGCGCCGTTCGTCCGGCCGGTGCTCGTCAACGGCACGCCGGGCGCGTTCGCCACCAAGGACGGCAAGCCGTTCGCGCTGATGGCGTTCACCGTCGTCGGCGGCAAGGTGGTGGCGATCCAGGTGATCAACGACCCCGAGCGGCTGGAGGAGATCGCGCAGGCGATCGCTTAGAGACGCGTCTGGCAAAAACGCATAAGCGGACTGCGGCGTCGATTCGACGCCGCAGTCCGCTTATGCGTTACCGGTGTTATCCCTTAACCGATCGGGACCCGCCCCGGCTCGAAGGTCCGCCCCGGAATCGGCGGCGCCGACTTCTCCAGCGAGATCCCGGGGATCCACCGCAGCGCGCGCGGCAGCGTCCAGTTCCGCTCGCCGAGCAGGCTCATGATCGCCGGCACCAGCACCCCGCGGACCACGGTCGCGTCCAGCGCCACCGCGAACGCCATCCCGACGCCGATCATCTTCATCGGCGCGAAGGGCATGAAGGCGAACAGCGAGAACACCGCCACCATGATCATCGCGGCGCTGCTCACCACGCCGGCCGAGGAGCTGATGCCCCCGGCGACCGCGTCCCGGGTCGGCACCCCGCGCAGCCGCAGCTCGCGGATCCGGCTCACGACGAACACGTGGTAGTCCATCGAGAGCCCGAACAGGATCACGAACATGAACAGCGGGAGCCAGGCCACGACGCCGCCGTAGGCGTGGAAGCCGAGCTGCTTCTCCAGGTGGCCGTCCTGGAAGATCCACCGCACCACGCCGTAGGAGGCGAAGACCGACAGCAGGTTCACCACGACGGCGGTCACGGCGATCGCCAGCGACCGGAACGCCGAGATCATCAGCACGAAGGCCAGCAGCAGCACGAACCCGACGACCAGCGGAGTGGTGCTGTGCAGCCGGTCGCTGAAGTCGCTCTGCCCGGCCGCCTCGCCGCCGACGTTGTAGTCGATGCCGGAGACGTGGCCGAGCGTGGCGGGCAGCACCCGGGAGCGCAGGTCGCCGAGCGCGGCCGCCGAGGCGCTGTCCGCGCCGTCGCCGGCCAGCGGCACCGAGACCACCAGGTAGTGGCCGTCGGCGCTGGTCTCCGTGGTGACCTGGGCGCCGCCGGGCACCATCTGGCGCAGTGAGGTGATCGCCCCGGCCAGCTGCTGACCCCGCAGGACCTGCGGATCGCCGTGCACGACCAGCTGCGCCGGCGCGGGCCCGCCCGGGAACGCGGTCTGGAGCCGCTCCAGGGTGTGGCTGATCGGCTTGCCGTACGTCAGGTCGACGCCGCCGGAGTTCTTCGCCTTCAGCCCGATGGCCGGCACGGCCAGGGCGACCAGCCCGAGGAACACCGGCAGGCCCCACAGCAGCGGACGCCGCACGACGCGCTGCATCAGGAACCGCCAGAACCGGGACTCGCGGGCCACGGTCCGGCGCTTGCCCAGGAACGGCACGCGGCCCTTGTCGACGCGGTCGCCGAACCAGGACAGCAGCGCCGGGACCACGGTCACCGAGCCGAGCATCGCCATGCCGACCACCAGGATGGTGCCGATGCTCCAGCCGGAGAACTCGTCGATGCCGGTCAGGAACAGCCCGCCGAGGCAGGCCATCACCGTCAGCCCGGACACCACGATGGAACGGCCGGAGGTGGCGGCCGCGATCCGCAGCGCTTCGCGCGGCGACCGGCCCCGGGCCCGCTCCTCACGCTCGCGGCGGATGTAGAACAGCGAGTAGTCCACGCCCACCGCCATGCCGATGAGCAGCACGACCGAGGAGGTGCTCTCGCTGATCGGCAGCCAGTGGCCGGGGATCGCCAGCAGCGAGATCGAGGCGGCCACCGCGGTCAGCGCCAGCAGCAGCGGGATCGAGGCCGCGACCAATGCGCCGAAGACCACGACCAGCAGGAACAGGGTCACCGGCACCGAGCTGAACTCGGCGCGTTGCAGCCCCTGGGCCACGATGTCGTTGATCGCCTTGCCGACCGAGGCGGTGCCGGCCTCCTCGATGCGGACGCCGGGATGCGAGGCCTGGAGCTGGTCGACGGTCTTCAGCGCCTTGGCGACCGTGTCCGGGGCCTTGTCCTTGTCGCCGGCCACCACGAAGGCGACCAGGGCGGACTTGCCGTCCTTGGCGAGCAGCGCCTTGCCCTCGGCGGCGTCGTCGAGCGGGGAGCGGACCTGCGCGGCGACGTCCGGAACGGCGCGCAGCGCGGCGGCGACGTCGGAGACCGCGGCCCGGAAGTCCTTGTCGGTGGCGAACGAGGCCCCGGACAGGCTCTGCACGAGGACGTTCTCGCTCTGCTGCGAGACGCCGGAGTCGTGGAGCGCGCGCTCGGCGCGGCCGGCCTCGCCCGGATCGTAGGAATCCTTCTTGGCCGTGCTCGCCATCCCCCCGATCACGACCGCCGCGACGATCAGGGCGAGCCAGCCGAAGACCGCGGTCTTCTTGTGGCGGGCGCTCCAGCCCGCCACCCTTTCCACCAAGGGCGGACGTGCTGCTAGCTTGGACATGAGAGATCCCCTCCATGGCTGGGCCATCGATGTGTGAGAGCTGACGTGACTGGCTGGTGCGGGGTCTTGCCTGGCCGGGCGGATGCTGCAACATCTGCCCGGCCCTTGTCGTCGGTGCCGGTCGTGCTGGTGCGGGCCGTGCCTGTGCGGGACTTACATGTGCGGGGCTTTACGTGTGCGGGACTGCTTCGTGCGGCTGTTCCGTGCGGATCAGGCTGCTTCCGGGGCGCGTTCGGCGCCCGCGCCCTCGCCGCTGTCGGTGACGTGCGTGGCGGTGCTCAGCGGCCCGGGGGAGGACAGCACCCGCCGCGCCGGGCCCAGCGGGTCCCGTCCGGCGACCACGACGCGCAGGGCGTTCGCGTGCACCCGGGCGGTGGCGACCAGGACGTAGTTCCAGGCCAGGAACAGGGCCAGGGCGACGGCCGCTGCAACGGACGCCGACAGGTCGCTGCCGATGAAGAAGCCGACGGCGTCCTTGCCGTGCGGGCCGTGCGGGAAGTAGCCCCAGGCCATGCCGTGGATCCGCTCGCCGTCGAACTCGTTGGGGATGTACCGGTACCAGATCGGGAGCGTGACCGTCCCCAGGAAGGACACCCAGATCGCGAACACGACCGTGCTCAGCGCCAGCAGCGGGACGTAGAGCAGGGTGAAGTGGGCCAGGCCCCGCTGGGTCACCCGGTCCTGCCACACCGCCTTCAGGTTCGCGAAGAACCCGTCGGCGGTGGGCATCGGCTCCAGGGCCGGCAGGCCCTCGGGCACCACGGCCCGGGTCCGTCCGTGCTCCAGCACCACGCAGCCGCGGATGAAGTAGGCGGTGCCGATCAGCAGGGGCAGGCCGAGCCAGATGATCACCAGCGCGGCCGAGGTCACGGCCATCGTGAAGACCAGGCCGAACAGCACGGTGCCGACGACCAGATAGCTGACCAGGTACCAGGCCGAGGCCCAGACCCCCGACGAGACGGCCATCCGGAGCGGGTTGCGGTGCATCCGCAGGCGGGTCCAGACCGGGGTGTCGTACAGCTCGGCCGGGTCCTGGGCGCTCATTCGACGCTCCTCAGAAGATGCTCGATCTCACCGACCTTGAGGTCCAGGGCCCGCAGCTCGGTGAGCAGCTGGTCCTGCTTCTCGACCGCCTCCTCCGCGAGCTTGCGGTAGGCGGCGTAGGCCACCGAGTCCGCCCGGTGCTTCTGCAACTGGAAGAACGACACGATGCTCACGGCGATGGCCGTGAAGATGATCGCGACGATCACCACCGCGATGATCCCGCTGTTCCCGCCGCTGCTCCCGTCGGCGAGCACGACTCCCGTGTTCATCCGATTCCACCCTTCGTGTTCGCGTCCGTCCCGGTGGGCTCCGCGTCCCGTGCCACGGTCTCGGCGATCGTCTCCGCATCGAGCGTCAGCGCGAACGGCATGAGCTCGAAATACTTCATGGCCTTGCCGTCCTCGGACAGCTCCAGATGGCCGACCACCAGTCCCGCCGCCTCCAGCCGCTCCAGGTGCATATAGAGCAGCGGACGTGACAGGCCCAGCCGCCGGGCCAGTTCGCTGACGTGGACGCGG
Source organism: Catenulispora yoronensis (assembly GCF_039531695.1). Lineage (NCBI taxonomy): Bacteria > Bacillati > Actinomycetota > Actinomycetes > Catenulisporales > Catenulisporaceae > Catenulispora > Catenulispora yoronensis. Next base: position 1,274 of record NZ_BAAAQN010000006.1, on the reverse strand, counting down.
CCGCCGTCCCGGGCCGAGGTGTACAGCTCGGCGACGATGCGCAGCCGCTGGGCGTGGCCCACGGCGCCCAGCTTCGCCAGCAGTTCCTCGGTGTTCAGGGCCGCCTCCTCGTTCCTGGTGACTTCCTCGCTATCACCTGTAAGACGAGACTGACAGGTGCCGGAACAAACTGTCAAGTGTTGGGTGGCGCCGCCCACCCGCCCCGGCTGCCCTACACTGGTGGCCATGAGTGAGAACTCTGGCTGGGACGCCGACGAGCGCGTCGTGGACTGGGACGAGTTGTTCGGGGACGTGCTCCCGGAGCAGACCGAAGACGATCTCGGGGACCGGGATCCGTCCGCCACCTCCGGATCCGGGGACACCGCCCGGCTGCTGGAACTGATGGCCGACCGTCCCCCGCACTACGAGGACTGACCCCCCGACCGACCGCCGGCCGGGCTGCCGCAAGCCCGGCATCCGAATCAGCAGTGCGCTGTCCGAAGGGCACCGCCTCTTCCGAACACCACTGCCTCTCCTGAACACCACTGCCTCTCCCGAACAGCACTGTCTTTCTGAACAGCACTGGCCCTTTGAGCAGTACTACCCCGTCCGTGATCAGCGGGCTTGACACAGCGCCGCACGCGGACTAAGTTTTCACGACGTTGCCCCTAAGGGACGCACCGCGCGAGCGGATGGTCACCCGGGGTGATCTTCAGCGAGAGCCAACCCGATCGTCAAAGTCGTCGTCTTGAGTCCTGTCCGGGCCCAATGGCGTCGGCCGCGTCGTGTTCTCTCGGTGTCGGAACCTGGATTCGCATTCCGAACGGCCGGCGAACGGCCGATTTGGAAGCGGGAAACAAGTACCGATACAGTCTGGAGCACCGCGAGGGAGTGAATAACCCCGAGCGGGCCGAAGGCCAGGTGGAAGCGCAGGACGCAGAACCGATCTGCTAAGATCGGAAATGCGAAAGGCGAAAGAAACCAAGCCGGAAGCGAAATCGCAAGAAATTGCGAAGAACGCGGAGGATCTGCTAAGATCTAAAGCGAAGCAAGACAAAAACTGAAAGACCTGAACAACACCGGGTCGCCAGCGATCAGAACGCAGGTTCTGAGACGAGTGGTTCGGGTGTCTGTTACTTGAGAACTCAACAGTGTGCCGATTAATTTCGATGCCATGGACCTCAGCGCCAGCGCTGAGAGTCATTGAACACATGGTTGGTAGACGGCTCTCCGACCCCCGTCGGGGATGTCCGAGCTACCTGCCAGGTGACTCTTCTGACACCTCTACCAGTCCT